>JARRRG010000314.1:858-4946 GCA_037380965.1 Deltaproteobacteria bacterium | reverse complement strand
CTCCCACAGCCGCGGTCCAAAGAAGACCACCTGAGGACCGATCTCCCGGATGTTGTCCTGAACGGTCTCCGGCTCCTCCGGAAAATTCGTCCGCAAGCAGAAATAGAGCGAGCACGCCACGCCAAGGAGCAGCTCCGCAATCCAGGCGAGGGGCAAGAAGGAAAGGTACTCTTCGTTCTCACGGTACCGGTCCACGTCATTGATCGCTGTTGCCATGCCGATCAGGGCTTTCTGGGTGACCATCGCGGCTTTGGGCTGACCGGTGGTCCCGGAGCTGTACAGGAAGACGGCAAGGTCATCGCCGCTGGTGGAATCCACGCTTTTCTCATAGGCATCGGGATGCTCTTCCGCGTATGCCCTGCCCATCTCGATCATCTGCTCCATGCTGACGAGCTGCGGGTTTGTGTAGCTCCACAGCCCCTTGGAGTCCCAGTAAATGATCTTTTCAAGGTTTGGGACCTTCTCCTGTATCTCGAGCACCTTGTCCACCTGCTCCTGGTCCTGGCAGACCACATAACGAGAGCCGGAATGACTCAGGTAATACTCGACCTCAGGAGGGGTGCAATCCGCGAAAATGCCCACCACCACACCCCTGAGGGAGTGAGCGGCGAGCTCGAACCAGAATGCGTGCGGCTTGTTCTCGCCGAGAATGGATATACGCTCGCCCTCCCCTAGTCCCAGTGACTTGAACGCGAGCGCCAGATGCTTGACAATCTCGTAGTAATCCTTCCAGGAGTAACTCTGCCAGATGCCCATCGTCTTTTCACGGGCAGCCACCTGTTCTGACCCGTATTTCCGGTAATTTCTCAGGAGAAGCTTCGGGAGGGTGTCTTCCGGTATGAGGGCTGCTTCATTCATGGTTGTCGCCCGTCCGATTCAGCTTCTTTACCGAGGTAGGCCCGGATAACCTGTTCATTCTGCTTGATCTCCGCGGGTACGCCCTCGGCAATCTTGGTCCCAAAATCCAACACCACCACTCGCTGCGATATATCCATCACCACGCCCATGTCGTGCTCGACAATGATGATGGGGATTCGTTTGAGCTCCTGCACATCCAGGATGAATCTCGCCATATCCTCCTTTTCTTCCACATTCATTCCGGCCATAGGCTCGTCCAGGAGCAGCAGGCTCGGCTCGAGCGCGAGAGCCCGCCCGAGATCCACACGCTTCCTGAGTCCGTACGGGAGGCTTTCAACCACCTTGTGACGAGCCTCCGCCAGCTCCAACAGGTCGATGATCTGCTCCACGACACGGCGGTTCTCGGTTTCCTGGCGGCGGGCGGTGCCAAAGAAGATCGATCCCGCGATCGCTCCATATTGAATGTAGATGTGCCTGGCGGCCATGAGGTTGTCCAGGGCGCTCAGACCGGTATAGAGTTCGATATTCTGAAAGGTCCTCGATATACCCATCTTGGCCCTGCGACTGGGAGAAAGCCGACTGATATCCGAGCCGTTAAACCGAATCTGCCCGCGGTCCGGACGATAAAAGCCGCTTATGCAGTTCAAGAGCGAGGTCTTACCCGCGCCGTTGGGCCCTATGAGGGCGAGGATGTCATCCCCATGCACCTCGAAGGAGACGCTGAGCAGTGCCTGGACCGACCCGAAACTCAGCGAGATCGATGCCACTTCGAGCTTATGATCGGTTGCAGCGGTCATCGCGCCCTTCCCGGACAACTCACTCTTTGACAGGCCGGAAGTAGAGGATATCAAGAATGTTTCCCTCCCGTTCCTCTCTGAAAACAATCTCCATCGGCATACCGATCCTCAGGTCTTCGGCGCGAGCCTCCTCAATGAAATGGACGAGTCCGCCGTCACTCCCGTCGAGTCGGACGATGCCCAGAATCCACGGTTCCTCGAGCCGTTTGCCGTCCGTTGAGAAGTAGCAGTCTCCGAACGTGACCAGCGTTCCCCTTGGTGCGACCTCAACCCAATCCACATCATCCGTGAAGCACTCCTCACAGAAGATCCTCGGCGGAACCAGCACCCGATTGCACGTTCGGCAACGTGTGCCCACGACCTTTTTGTTCTCCTTGAGCTCGGTGAAGAATCGCTCTCCCGCTTTGCCGACCGCCCAGGTATAGTCGATCTGGATCTGTCCCGTTACCACCATCTCGGGTCGTTTCTTGCCCATACTCCTCTCCTGCACATCCGTAAATGTCGTGCCCGCCACGCGGTACAGAAGCCTACTCGCGGCCGATGACCATCACCGCGTTGTACTGGTACATGCCGCCCCAGCCATTACAAACCGCGGTATTCACCTCTTTGGGAACCTGGCATGCTCCAGCCTGCCCTGTTATCTGGAGGTAGCACCAGCAGAGCCTCGACATGCCGGCCCCGATCGGATTTCCTTCTCCCTGGAGACCGCCTGAGGCATTGACCGGCAGTGGCCCGTCCTTCAGCGATATCCCCTCATCAATCATTCGTCCCGCTCCGCCCTCGGGACAGAGTCCGAGCGCCTCGCAGTGCTGCATTTCCTTGTACGTGAAGGGATCATAGAGCTCAGCGTAGTCGATCTCGGTCCGGGGATTGCGGATGCCGGCCATCTCATACGCCTGATTCGCGGCGAGATACGCGTAGTCCAGCCGGCCGAGATCACTGTTTCTTCTCCCCATAAACCAGACCGAATCCGCTCCGCGACCGACCCCTTTGACCCAGACTGGATCGTCAGTCAGCTCCCTCGCCGCATCCTCGGACGCGAAAATCACGGCGCGAGCGCCATCCGTGACCGGCGACGTATCCAGGAGCTTGACCGGCCACGACAAGACCTGCGAGGCCATCACATCGTCCACGGTAATCTTCATGGGCAATTGGGCGTACGGATTTGACAGTGCGTTCCCGCGATTCTTCACGGAAACCTTGGCCATCTGTCGCTCCGTGATGCCGTACCGATGCAGATACGCCCGGGCTTCCAGCCCACATTGAATGGGAACATTGAGACCGATGGGACGGACAAACGCCTCGTCGTACACAGTGTTGAAAACCGCTTGAGCCGAGTTGTTCTCGCTCATTTTCTCGAAGCAGACCACCATGACCAGATCGTACAGTCCCGAAGCCACATGCTCGTACGCAAGGATCGGCGTGGAGACCGCGGTGGAACCGCTGGTACTGTTGCGCATGGTAGGCTTGAGGAGTCCGCCAGATGCAGCTATTGCCACCTTGTCCGAATTGTGGATGCCGCAAAACGCGTCCACCGCGGATCCGAAGACAACCGCGTCAATGTCCTCCTTTCCGAGCCGAGCATTTTCCAGAGCGTTCCTGGCCACGTCGAAGACCATCTCTTCCACGGTTTCTTTCTTGCGGAACTCGAATTTCTGCATTCCCACGCCCACAAGGGCCACTCTCTTCGCCATCAGCTATCCCTCTTCAATCCAATAGATCCTTATTCACCGTTACCACCTGCCAAGGACCGTCACGCCCGCGGCCGCCTCGGTGACGCCTCCCCAACTGTGGGCCACACCGACCTCTGCTCCGGGAATCTGGCACTCCGCGGCTTGACCGCGAACCTGTTGAACCGCTTCTGCGACTCGTATCAAGCCCGACGTGCATACCGAGTTTCCCTTCCCGAGCAGTCCTCCGGACGCGTTCACCGGTAGCGCCCCATCTCTCTCAAAGACCCCTCGATCCTGGCAGGAAGCGACATCGTACGGGCCGCACAGGCCCAGGGCCTCACAGTGCATCAGTTCCCGATGCGCATACCAATCGCTTACCTCAGCAAAGTCGATCTCCCGGTCCGGCTTCCGAATGCCGGCCATCTCATAGGCTTGACGAGCAGCCCACACGGTCTCGCGGGCCGTTCCCTGCTCCCGGCGTCCCAGGTGGCCGTCATCCGAGGACCAGCCGATACCCTTGACAAAGACCGGTTCCCGATCCAGGGTCCTGGCCTTCTTGTCTGAAGCGAGGATAACCGCGCACGCGGCGTCGGAATCACGCGCACGGCTCAAGGAGCGTATGGGCCACGAGATGATATCGGACCGGAGCACCGATGCTACGTCCGGGGCCGCGGATTGGCCGTGTGACCCGGCGTTCCGCGTATTTTTTACTATGACGCGGGCCAGGTGCTCTTCATTCAAGCCGGAACGCTCGAGGTAC
>JARRRG010000314.1:0-790 GCA_037380965.1 Deltaproteobacteria bacterium | reverse complement strand
ACCGAGCTGCAAATGGGTCTCGAAAAGATCGGCTCCAACGAGGCCAGAAGTATCTTCTGGCGTGCGAGGCCGTCCGGATCCCGTTCAGAGGACTTCTGCACGGACGCGGCCACAATCACCTGACGAGGATCGGTCATCACTTCCATGTATGCGGCAAAGAGAGCTTGCATGCCGTCCTCGGCCAGCCGCAGGTCGCAGGGCTTCATGACCCCGCCGATGGAATCGAGCGTATACTGATTCGAGAGGCTCCTGCCTTCCAGAAAATCCTGGCTCGCGGTAATGGCCCCGCCAATATCCTTCCGCTCCAGCCTTGCATCGTCCAGCGCGCGACGGGTGGCGTAGAAGAGTAGTTCTTTGTGCGACAGCCGAGCCGAGTGCTCGTCCGGTTCGACCACGCCGATACCAACTATGCAGATGCGACAACTCATTTCCCTTACCGATCTCCCCCTGTCGGAGATTTCCTGTTTCGTCCACGATGAAGTCCGACGGTTGGGTGCCTCAGATCAGAGAGCATATCAGAGCCCGTAAACCACAAGACATCAATGCGTTCCTCCGCGAACGTGACCTCCCGGTTCACGAAACCTGATGCTAGCCGGAAAACCACCGCTTGAGTCTTTTGTAGTGCTTCACCTCTCTGAAATTCTTTCTCTTCCCGTCCTGCGACCAGCCCAAATAAAACTCCTGAATATTGCGGTTTTCTCGCAACTCCACAGCCGAACCTTCGGTAACGATTTTTCCGTTTTACATGACATACACGTAATCGGCGACCGAGAAGGCCATCTTTGCATTT
>JARRRG010000313.1:0-4090 GCA_037380965.1 Deltaproteobacteria bacterium | reverse complement strand
CTTGGATCGCATCGCGGGTGTGCAGGACGGTGTCCGCAACAGGGATAAAGCCGCCAAACGGAGAAATGTTAACCGCCTGCCAGGCTTCCCTGAAGTAGTCACCGGGCTGCCAGTACGCCCACTTGAAGCTTGCAGTCATGCCTTCCAACAGTTTCCAGTTCACGCCGGCGTCGACTTCCCATCCGATGAAGCCATCGGTTACCCATCCACGCTCCGCGATGGTACCAGCATAGGCGGGCACAAAGCCGCGGCCGGCATCGTTCGCGAAGTTGTTCAGGTTGACCAAACCGGTCGTTGTTCCAATACTATTGAACTGGCCGAAGGTCGTGCCGTACTCCTCAAGACGATGGGCCCACATGTAGCTGACCCAGCAGTTGAGGTTCGACGCGGCCGCGTAGTCGATCCGGCCCGCGAACGCATAGCCGTCGCCGAGCATGCCGTGGCCGTCATTGATGAAGATCCCGTTATAGGTCTGATTGCCGCCGCCGTAGATGTCGAACATCAGCCAGTTGTACGGCTCCGTGGCCTGCCAGTTGATCGGCCATGCCGCATACGCCTTGGTGGGGTTGGCATTGTTGGCAACCGGGCCGGATGCCTGGAACCATGCAAGGGAAAGCTTGGCCGGACCAACTACCATCCCGGTTTCGACCATGTTGTGGTAGGCCTCGACGAAGAGAGGAGTTCTACCAGGCAAAACACCAACTGTGCCGGTGAAATAGTTGTCAATATTTATCCACGCGTACTCACCGTTGCAGAAGAAGCGGCCGTTGTTGTACTTGAAACCGCCAAGCCAGATCTGAAGCACCTGATCCGTAGTGTACGTCGCGTTACCCGGGGGTTGGTGAAAGTATCGGATCACGTATCCGCCGAAGATCTCGAGAGGCCCGTTTCGGTAGGTAAACAGGGCACCCTGGAACTGGTCGTATTTCAGATCCGCGTCAAGCCCTTTACCCCACGAGTCATCCGCACCACGGCTGAGCCAGATCCCGTGCATCAGACGGAACGGGCCGTACGGGACGACGGTCAGCCAGGCCTCAGCCCGGACATTGTGACCGAAGCTGATCCCCGTGCCGAAGGGGAAGTTCTTCACACCGATCGAGAAGATGCCCCAGGGGATCTGGATGGTCGCCCGGAATTGCTCCCAGCTCCCGATGGCCGCGGTGTCATACGCGTTCATGCTCGTCTGGGACTTGTAGTAGTTCTCGAAGGGGGGCACGCCCGCGGTGTACGCGGGATGTCGCCCACCGAGGCCGAGACCCTGAACAGGTTGGTTTTCGTAGGTATTCACGAATGCACGCTGAGCGTACTTGTGCCGGTACCCACCGATGTTGTACACGCCGTGGACCCGAATGGCCTTGTTCACCCTGACAACCGGGCGCATGGTCCATCGCGATTCGCTTATCAGCGCATCCGATCCCCACCGGGAGTACCCTCCGCGGGTGATGGTCCAGCCCGCGTTACCGGGAATTTGGGTAAGCGCGCCCGTGGCGACGTCCCCAAACCCCGTGGCATTCGCGGGTGTGCCGACAACGTTAGCCGGCGCGCCCGCTGCGAAGAGTGCGCCCCTGCCGTAGGTGTTCGGCCCGGCAAAGCCAACGGAATTGACGACATTAATTCCCGGGAAACCGGGAAAATCTATCGCGCCAACGCCACCCTGAACCGCGGCATTCCCGAACAGGTCTTTGTCACTTGTGCGACTGAACCACCTGAAGCGGTACTCGTACTCGCCATCCATGCTGAATTCCCACGCGAGCGCAGGGGCAGCCAACAAGACGAGTAACGCCGCGATCGCCGTGAATTTTGTCCATACGGGGAGAGAGAACTCGATGTTTCGGCCAGCCATTTTTTCCACCTCGTAATTCCTGTACCCAACTACAACTGAACTGTGCCAGGAATGGCGTTCCGAGAACCGCGCACGGCCTGCATCAGATAAGAATTCGCGACGACCCGAGGAACATCCCGGCGATGATTTCGTTCTAGCACGGATTACAAACTAAGTCAAGAAAAATGGCACAATATTAAATCACTATCCTGATTATCAATAAGTAGCTTTCAGTTCCGGGCCTATCACCCAGCCGACACCCATATGAAATGAGTTAAACTACAGGCGTATGAACCCTCTCCGAGAATCTCACCTGCCCAAGGTGCTACGAAATTCCGACCCTCCTCCTCCACGAGCTTGAAATCATGCAGTTTAACTGATAAAAATTGGTTGCTTAAGCCCGCTTCAGAAGTTGACTCTAAGGCTCGTGGAAAGCAAAGATGAGGAAAATACTGCTCCCGATACTGCTCCTGCTCATCCTGGCCGCTGGCGGCGCTGTCTGGTGGTTCCATTTCCGACCGAACGACCATTCCAATTCACGCATCTTCATCAGCGGAAATATCGAAGCCACGGAGGTTGATCTCGCCTTCCGCATCGGCGGTCAGATCAAAACGTTCCCCGCGGAAGAGGGGGATAGTGTACGAGCCGGCCAGGTGATAGCCGAGCTCGATACCGATACTCTTCTGGCCTTGAAAGGAGCAGCCGAGGCCGAGATTCAGGCATCGCAGGCAACCCTTGACGAATTGGAAGTGGGGACTCGCGCGGAGCAGATTGAAATGGCCCGGGCCGTGGTGCGGTCCGCCGCGAGCAGACTGAAGAACGCGAAGGCCGAGTATGAGAGGTACGTCCCTCTGTTCAAGCAAGGCGCGGTCTCCGCTTCGGCCTTTGATGCAAAAGAAACCGCCCTGAAGGTGGCCACCGCGGAGTTCAACAATGCCTCAGAACACTTGAAGGAACTTGAAGTGGGCCCCCGGGAAGAGAAAATCCGCGCAGCCCGCGCCCGACTGGAAAGGGCCAAATGGGAGCTGAAAAAAATCGAATTGGACCTCAAGCACAGTGAGGTGACAAGTCCCATACAGGGGCGTCTGCTTGTGAAATCCAATGAGGCTGGCGAGGTGGTCCTTCCCGGCGCAACCGTAGCGACGGTCGCGGAAACCGGCAAGGTTTGGCTCAAGGGATACGTGGGAGAAAAGGATTTGGGCAAGGTCAAGCTGGGCGAGAAGGTCGAAGTGACCACCGACTCGTACCCCGGCAAGATTTATCACGGCCGGGTTACTTATATTTCATCGAGGGCGGAGTTTACCCCGAAGAACGTGCAAACTCTGGAAGAGAGGGTGAAACAGGTTTATCGAGTCAAAGTGACCATCCCCAATCCCAGCGAGGAGTTGAAGATCGGAATGCCCGCGGAAGGGTACATCCTTGCTGGTAACGATCATTCAGGTACGAGCGCGGTCTCGCGGCGCGCGCCCGCCCTTGACGCAGCACGGATCGTGCACCGCGGGTCCACAACGCGAGAGTGAGTGGAATGGGAACCAACGGACCGATAATCGTGACGGAAGGGCTCTGCCGGGACTTCGGGACGAATCCGGCGCTTCGTCACCTCAACTTGACCGTGGATCGAGGCGAGCTCTTCGGTATCGTGGGTCCGGACGGCGCGGGCAAGACCACGCTGATGAGAATCCTCGCGGGAATTCTGGCGCCAACTGAGGGTGAGGCATGGGTCAATGGGATCTCGGTGCGTGACGATCCAGAGGGAATAAAGGAACAGATCGCATACATGCCGCAGAAGTTTGGACTGTATGAAGACCTCACGGTCATGGAAAACCTGCTGTTTTACGCGGACCTCTTCCGCGTGCCGCGGAGCGCGAGGGCAGAGCGAATAGAAAGGCTCTTCGGATTCAGCAGGCTCGGTCCTTTTCAGGACAGGCTCGCGCGTGCACTCTCCGGCGGGATGAAACAGAAGTTGGCGCTCGCGTGCGCCCTGATCCACTCTCCCACGCTCTTACTGCTTGATGAGCCAACCAACGGCGTGGATCCGGTGTCGAGACGCGACTTCTGGAAGATACTCTACGAGCTGCTACAGGAGGGGATTTCCATCTTTATTTCCACCGCGTACCTCGACGAGGCGGAACGAACCAATCGGGTGGGCCTGATGAACAACGGCTCGCTCATTCATTGCGCGTCACCGTCGGCCGTCAGGGAGCTGGTGAAGGGCGTCTTTTTCAACCTGGCTTCATCGGACAATCCCCTTGCCAGAAACCTCCTGGC
>JARRRG010000312.1:0-5147 GCA_037380965.1 Deltaproteobacteria bacterium | reverse complement strand
GGGTTCACCGATCACCCGGAAAGCGGCCTCGGCCAAGGGCACGTCCTCCGGATCCAGCGGACGGAACACTTGGAGGAGCTCTCTTGCCTCTTCGGGCCGCAGAACCCGGAGAAAAGGTTTTATCATCACCGACTCTCTTTTCCTGGAAAAAATACAAGTCAATTTATCAAAAAAGATAGCACCGTCTGTCAGTTATGTCAAAATTGACCAAACAAGAAACCCATACCGGGCCCCCAACTGAGACCCTCTCAATCCGCGCATGATCGGCCCGGCTCGGCAAGACCACCGGGAGCTTGCTTTGGTGGTCGACCGACGCGATGCGGGATTGACCGGCGAAGAGGACCCTGATCGAACCACAAGTGCGTTTTGCATAAGGGGATGATCTGAGATTTCTCGAAGAAGAAGCGAGACGCTTCTGGTATGGTGAGAGGCTGTACGCGGCCGGGCGGACTGCATCTCAAGGGCTGGGAGTAAACAGCATGCACGATGAAAAGAGCCGGAAGGCGTTGCGCTACCGGTGGCTGATCTTTGGAATTATGGCCACCGCGTACGTGTTCGTATACTTTCACAGACAATGTCCGGCTGTGGTGGCCCTCGACCTCCAAAGAGCATTCCACGCGTCCGCTGGACTGCTGGGACTTCTCGCGTCCGCTTACTTCTATCCCTACGCTGTACTGCAATTGCCGGCCGGCCTGCTTTCGGATTCCCTCGGCCCTCGGAGGACCGCGACCGTTTTTCTCATGATCGCGGTTGTTGGAAGCGTGCTGTTCGGAATGGCAGGCAGTTGGGAAACAGCCGTGGCCGCGCGGGCAATGGTCGGGGTAGGGGTGTCAATGGTATTTATTCCGACGATGAAGGTGCTGTCCCAGTGGTTCCGAGTCCGTGAATTCGCCACCATGATGGCAATCCTCAACATAATGGGTGGCATCGGCGCCTATCTGGCCACCAAGCCCCTCGCCCTCTTTTCAGGATGGGTGGGGTGGCGCGCCTCGTTCGAGATGATCGGGGCCGGTACTCTGGTGATAGCGATTCTCGTCTGGTTGGTGGTCCGAAATAAGCCCCAGGACCTCGGATGGCCGTCCTTGGCGGAGATTGACCACCAGGGACCCGGGACCGTTTCATCCCCGGCGCAGATCAGCTTGTGGCAAGGGGTTCGCAGGGTTGTGACCGAGCCGCGGTTTTGGCCGCTGGCATTCTGGTTCTTCTTAATAGGCGGTAGTCTTTTCAGTTTTCTCGGCCTGTGGGCAGGGCCGTTCCTCCAGCACGTGTACGGCATGAACAAATCCGAAGTGGGAAATATTCTCAGCACTATCGCACTGGCAATGATTGTAGGCAGCCCGTTGATGAGTTTCGCTTCGGACAGAATTTTCCACAGCCGAAAGATTGTGATGATTCTCTCTGCTCTGGGGCTGGTGGGGATCTTGCTCGTTTTGAACCTGATGCCGGACGGGCTGAGCAGACCGGCGCTCTATGCGATCGTTTTCTGGTTTTGTGTATGCACTTCAGCCATAGTGGTGATCGGTTTCACGACAGCCAAGGAACTCTTCCCACTCGAGATCGCGGGCACTTCCGTAGGAACGGTGAATCTCTTTCCCTTCCTGGGTGGGGCCATCATGCAAATCGTGCTTGGTCAGGTACTGGACGCCTATCCCAGGACCGCATCGGGTGGATACCCTGTCCAGGCCTACTCCGAGATGCTGATTGTCCTCCTCGGGGCCGCAATTGTCGCACTGGTTTGCACCTTCCTGATAAAGGAGACCTTTCCTCTCAGCAGCGACAGCGGATAGCCGGAAAGGGTAGGTCGCCGAAAAGCAGGCTGCGTAACAGGAAATCAGAAGGCAGACTGGTCGACGGGACGCGTCGGGAATGAGCTGCGCGTCCATGTCTGATGGCCGGCTTTCAGCATCGTGGAGCTATGGAGCAATCGATCCTCATAGTCCGGCCGGGCGCGCTTGGGGATACCATCCTCACGTTTCCTCTGCTCGCGTCAATTCGGAAACAATACCCCCATGCGCGCATCACCCTCGTGGGAAACCGCTCGTGCAGGAGTCTTGCACCGCCTGGTATTGACGTAGAGGGCATTGATGATCAGAAATGGCTCTGGCTCTTCAGTTCGAGTCCGCCCGACCCCTCCTCCTCTGCCACTGTCTACTCTCGGGCATACGTGATTTTGAACCGACCCGATATGGTGGTTGCCAATTTGGTGAGAACCGGCACCGAATCGGTACGCCACGCGAGCTCCCGACCTGGGAGAGGAAAACATGTGGTGGAACACCTCCATGAAGCATTCGGGCTTCCCGTTCCTCCCCGAAAACCCGCGCTCCTCCATCTTGTGCCTCCGCGAGCTCAGGATCTCATATGGGTCCACCCGGGAAGTGGAGGTCGAAGAAAGTGTGTTCCCCTCGATTTCATCACGTCGTTCTCAGAGCGGTTGAGCAGCCGGACAGGTTGGCCGCTCGCGGTAACCGCGGGAGAAGAAGACGCCTTCCTCAAGGTGCAGCCAGCTTGGAAACGTTTGACCGGAGAACGGGGGGCCATTCTCTTCGAGAATAGACCGATCGAGGAAATCTGCAGAGAACTGGGGGGAGCGCAGCTCTTTGTGGGCAACGACTCCGGCATCAGCCATCTTGCCGCGGGGCTTGGCATTCCCTCCACCTTGTTCTTCATTTCAACCGATCCGGTCCAATGGGCGCCATGGGTTCCTGGAGCTCAACTGAGCGTGTTTGACGTGCGCTGCGCCTGACCTCCTCAAAGTCTGATATAAGAAAGTTCAATTAATACAAGCAGATCAATAAATCTATTAAAGCCAATTATTGAGAAAGAAGTAAAAAAAGTCATATAGATTCTAGGTTATTAGCATAAATTTGCGAATAAGTGCGATTTTGTTCTTGACAAGGAAAAATAAAACAAGGAAGCTACGTGATAACAGAATCTTGTCTCTGGGAGGGAGGGTATGTTGAGAAGAAAACCCCATACGCTATTGGTATGTCTGCTGTTTCTTATAACAGTCTTTGCGGCGGACGCTCTCGGCTATTCCATCAAACAAGCCTCGGCCGTCAACTGCCCCGAAGACTACTTCGCGCCGACCATGCCTCGGTACAAAGCCATAACCAAGGTTAAGCCGCACCCGATCCTGAAAGTAAGGCCTTTTGGAGAAGCGTGGTCGGGCACGACCTCTGGGAAGTTGGGCCGTGCACTCTGCTGTCTACCTCGGCCTAAGACGAAGGGATGGGAACTATCTGCGGAGGTGATCTTCGCCCGGACCAAGGGCAAGATCCGCTACAACAGAGGGCAGTACTGGGGGGGCTACTACGGGAATGCGTCGCCGGATCTGGACCTGAACTCGAACCTGGGCATACCTGACCACAATGCGGTTGCTTCGATGACCGTGGCCTACAGGTTCAGGCCCCATTGGTCAGTGAGATACTCGCTCATGCCCATGGAAGTGACCGGTACCGGCGGAAACATGCTCAATCAAGCCTATTATTCGCAGGGGCTCAACGTCAAGTGGCAGCGCCTGTACCATCGGGTGGGTCTCTTGTATGACCCTGTTCGGACCTACCGGGCACGGATCAGTCTTTTCGGGGATTACGTGCGGGTGGACGAAAAAATCTCGGGCATTTGGGGGACATGTGTCACCTGTCCAGGTGGCGGCGGCGACACCTACGACCATGCATTAAACATGGCCATGGCCGGGTTGGAATTCGAACGGTGTCTCAAGGCCGGACGCTGGGGGAACTACTTGTCCTGCGATTGTAAGGCGGGAATAGCATTTCTGGACAAAGCTTTTGGCTCGGACATCACGGCCGGTCTCAAGTGTACGATCCCCATGGGCAAGGGAAGATGGGGATACATCGGAGGAGGCTATCGGTTCATTACCTTCAAGAAAGGGTACAGTGAGGTCGAGCAAATCGATACAGCTATCGAAGGGGGATTCCTCAAAATGGGCATAACTTTGGTCAAAAAGGCAACAATAATAAGGGGACTCAGAAATGGTAGGAGCTCCCGCGGAGGAGAGCAACCAGGGTCATGACATTACCTGATCGCGTATTGAGGACGATTCAACAAGTACCGGGAACCACAAAACAGGAGCTTGCCTGTCGCTTCGACCTCTCCCATTACCGGCTCAACCGGGTTCTGAGGCAATTGGCACGCCGTCTTTGCGGCCAGGCGCTTGTTCATGATGAGGAGAAAGGCGTTTGGATCGTTGAGGTGGACCCAAAGAAATGCACAGGTATGGTGTGGGTCGGCGCCCGCAGTGGCGGCTATCGTCAATGCGCGGCGGAACCGGAGTTTGCAGACGGCCGTTGTTATGACCATTCCGAGTGTGAGAATTTGGAAATCACTGCGTTTATGAGAGAACTCTCTTTCCGGGCCGGACCCCGTGAGCCGAGCGCGCACGGCATCAGTCAAATTGGAATGGCTGGTGTAGAAGATCTCACCGCCCGCTTGAAAAGGATCAAGCCATTGACCCGCAAGGACGGGCTCACCAAGAAACGAGTGCTCGGAAGCCTCATGGCCGCGATGGCTCTCCTCAAATGGAAAGAGCTCATGCGTCGCCGCATGCGGGAGGACTGGATACCGCCTGAGCTTCGCCGGCGCCATCGGGAATCCTCAATAAGCCCATTTCAATACAGTCTAAAAAAGTATTTCACTCTCCTCGAAATCCGAGCCGATTCTACCAGACAGGAAGTCCTTGCAGCGTGGCGAAGACTCGCCCGGCAGTATCATCCTGACATGCCCGGGGGGGATGTGGAGAAGATGAAGACGGTCAATCTGGCAAAAGAGCGAATCTTTCGGCTGAAGCGTTGGGACTGAGCTGGCTCGCCAAAACAAAAAGGGGACCCAGGGTCCCCTTGAATTCTTTTCTTCCCGTCGTTGACTTACCAATAAGCTCCGAATATGCCGTCCACGGACCCGGCCAGCAGTTTTGCGGGGAGCGAATTCTTCTTGACCATCGGGGCAAATCCCCGCGGCGCACCGTACCCAAAACCCACAGGCCTGCCCGGTGCCATACCGCAACCGTACCCGGGTGGGCAGAAGCTCGGCATCGGCTGCCACGGCGGGCACATGCCGACAGGGGGGCAAAACGGTGGAGGACCGCAAGCGAGCCTCGGCCGGGGTAGGCATCTCGGCGGGCAGTTGGG
>JARRRG010000311.1:0-5931 GCA_037380965.1 Deltaproteobacteria bacterium | reverse complement strand
GGCGTTTCCTGGAGTGGAAGTGCGATGGGCCTTTAGTTCGAGCATCATCAGGAAAAAACTGGCCAGGGAAGGCAAGAAGCTCGATTCGCCGACCGTAGCCCTGGCCAAGCTGATGGAAGACGGGTACACGCAGATCCTGGTGGCATCGTTCCATAGCCTGCCCGGACAGGAGTTTCACGACCTGTACCAGGATGTTGCGGCTTTCCGACAGATGAGCGGGGCTCATAACCGCAGAATCCTCGTTTCCCGGCCGCTCCTCTCTTCACGGGAGAATATGGAGGCCGCGGTGAAGGCGCTCCTCAAAGAAGTCCCGAAGAGCAGAAAACCGGATGAGGCCGTGGTGGTCATGGGACACGGCTCGGCGCACCACCCGGGAGATGCGGTGTACGCGGCGACCGCGTACTTTGCACAGGAGATCGATCCCAACTTCTTCATTGGGACCGTCGAAGGCCAGCCCACGCTGGACGATCTCATGCCGAAGCTGAAAAAGAAAGGAATCAAAAAGGTTTACCTCCTGCCATTTATGGCGGTGGCCGGAGATCACGCGAGGAACGATATGTGCGGCGACGAAAAGGATAGCTGGAAGTCGAAGCTCAAGAAGAACGGCTTTGCCGTCGAGTGCATCCTGAAGGGCACAGCGGAGAATCCGGAAATTGTCGATATATGGCTCAAGAATATGAAAAAGGCTTACGCCCACTTCAAGTGAGCCGTACAGCCGGCTACAAGGTCACCTCGATCATGGGCGGGATGAGTCTTCCCGCTGGGACAGGGCGCTCCCGCCCATGATGGGTTGTTGAGAAGCAGGAGATTGTGCAGCCTCTGAGATCAGCCGACCGTGATGCAATTTTGAGGGAGCATGAGAGAACTCATGCTCGGTTCCTGGTGCTTCTGGCTCTCCTCGTGGTGGGAAGCGTCCTTTCGGTATTTCTGGCATGTCTATTTGGGCGGTTACCGGTCCCGTTTTCCGGGGTGCTCAAATCGATCCTGACGGGGTTTGGCCTGACCCATGATCCCACGTTGAATCCCACCTGGAAAGTGGTGGTGTTCGACATTCGATTCAGCCGGGTGTGTCTCTCGGCAATGGTCGGACTTGGCCTGGCGGTGGCTGGAGCAGCCTTCCAGGGAATACTTCGGAACCCTCTGGCTGATCCCTTCACCATAGGGGTCTCGACGGGAGCTGCTTTTGGCGCATCCCTGGGGATATTTATGGGGTTGGGCGGCAGTCTGGTGTTCGGAGTGGGCCTCTTGCCCCTTGCGTCCCTCGGGGGAGCGCTGGGTGCGCTCTTTACGGTCATAGCGCTGTCCCGGATTGACGGCCAGATCAGACGGTCCACCATGGTCCTGGCCGGGATTGTTGTGGCAACGTTCCTGGCCGCGCTCATCTCGCTGCTGAAGTCCCTGGACGAGGAATCGGTCGCGAGCATCGTGTTCTGGGTCATGGGCAGTTTTCAGGGACGGGGCTGGATTGACTTCGGTTTCGCTTCACCCTACATGGTGGCGGGCCTGATCCTGGTCGGGATGTATTCCCGGGAATTGGACCTGCTTTCCCTGGGAGATCTGCAGGCGCAGCAACTGGGTGTGGACGTGAACCGGGTGCGGCTGCGGATCCTCGTGGGCGCGAGCCTCATGACCGCGGCCGCGGTTTCGGTGTCCGGCGTTATCGGTTTTGTGGGGCTGGTGGTGCCCCACCTGGTTCGGATGACCGTGGGGCCGGAACATCGGCCTCTTATGATCCTGTCGGGCCTGCTCGGCGCGATCGCGCTCACCTGGTCCGACGTTCTGGCGCGCACCGTGCTTTCAGGGGGCGAAGAGTTGCCGGTAGGGGTCGTGACCGCCCTGCGTGTGGAGCCCGGCGAAATGACGGCGGTTCTCGGTCCCAACGGCAGCGGCAAGACCACGCTGCTCCTGGCCATGGCCGGGGCCGTACGCCCGAGGTCCGGGACAATCAGAATCGATGGTGAGGAGATTGCAGAGAAGGGGCCTCGATGGATCGCGCGACGGGTGGCTTCAGTGCCGCAGAGCACAGAGGTCTCATTCCCGTTCACGTGTCTGTCGGTGGTCCTGATGGGGCGGTACCCCTATCTCGACGGTTGGGGCGGCTATTCCGCCAGCGACGTGGACCTGGCGCTTACGGCAATGGAGCAGACTCGGATCGCGCATCTGGCGCATCGTCACGTGAGGGAGGTCTCGGGAGGGGAAGCCCAGATGGTGGCCATCGCACGCGCGCTTACCCAGCAAACGGAAATCCTGCTCCTGGACGAAGCCACTTCCAACCTGGATGTTACGCGTAAGATCCAGCTCTTCAGTTTGCTCACGAAGAAGAATCGCGGGGGAGTGACACTGCTGTTCGTGATGCACGATCTGAATCTGGCCGCGCTCTATTGCCGGCGCATACTATTTTTGAAGAATGGGAGGATCCTGTTTGACGGCAACACCGACGACGTATTCAACGACAAGACCCTGTCGGAAGTCTACGAAACGGAGATCAGGGTCTCACGGCATCCGGTTACGGGCAGTCCGCAAGCTCATTTCGTGCCTCATCCTGATTCCGGCGCTGGTGACGGCCCTGACGTTGCCGGTTCCCGCGCACGCGGCGCCGATTGAAGTCAGGGACGATACCGGCAGAACCATCAGGTTGGAAAAGCCGGCCGAGCGGATCATAGCCCTGTACGGAGCGTACAACGAGATCCTGGCGGCCATGGGACTCGGGGAGAGGCTCGTGGCCCGGACCAAGGCTGACGGGCTGCCGCCTTCCATACTGGCCAAGCCCAGTATCGGGACGCATATGAGGCCGAACGTTGAAGCGGTGCTCGCGCTCAAACCGGACCTCATTATCCAGGGCGCGGGCCGAACCGACGCCATGATGCCTGTCCAGCAACTCATGCGTCAGGGACTGAAGGTCGCGGTATTCAATCCCGTTACATTCGCGCAGCTTTTTTCCGTCATGGACCGCATCGGTATCCTTACGGGCGAGCGCCCGAAGGCCCAACGCCTGATCGAATCGTACAGAGCCCGACTCAATGCGGTGAAATCCCGGGCAGCGCGGACAGGCCATCGTCCGAAAGTCTTTTTTGAGGTTCGATATCCCAATTTGCTGGGAGCGGGGGCAAAATCGATCGTCAACGACGTCATAGAATATGCGGGAGGAGTCAACTGCGTCACCCTCCCCAAGAAACTCGTCCGACTGGACATAGAGTCGCTGATCGCTTTCAATCCTGACCTCTACGTTGTCCAGCGGGGACCGATGAATCGCGGTCCGAGCCGATTGTCGGAACGACCGCATTTTTATCTCCTCGATGCGGTAAAGACCGGCCGAATTCTCTATGTTGACGAGCAGGTCTTCTCGCGACCGGGCCCTCGCTCGGTGGATGCAGTCGAGCAGTTGGCCCGAGCTCTTCACCGGGCGGTGGCCGCGAGATGAACGAGACGCACATGGGCGAACGGCTGAACGAGATTGAAGAGGGCAGAGTGGCGAGAGCTCAACAAGTGTATGTGAAGGTGTTTGCAGGAGTGTCGCGCCCGAGTCGGGAAGCGGGGAGGTCGAGCAATGGCTGAAGGGCTCGGCGTCCTTTACGGAGTAGGAGTGGGCCCGGGTGATCCCGGGTTGATCACGGTCAAGGCTGTGAGGGTCCTCGAGCGGGTCTCCAAGATCTTTGCGGCCAGCTCAACCAAGAACGATTACAGCCTGGCTCAGCGCGTCGTGCAGGAGAACCTGGCGGATGTGTCGATCGAGCAACTGGCCTTTCCCATGACCCGGGACGAGCAGGTGCTTCTTGACGCATGGCACGAGAACGCGCTGCGTGTCCTGGAAGTGCTTCAAGACGGGCGGGACGCCGCGTTTGTCACGCTGGGCGATCCATTGACCTATTCCACCTTTTCCTACCTTCTCAGGACCATGAAGGAGCTGGCGCCGGACGTGGACGTGGTTGCGATTCCGGGAATCACCGCGTACCAGGCCGCGGCCGCGGTATCGAGGATTCCGCTGGCGGAAGGGGAGGAGTCGCTCCATCTCATTTCAGGAGTCGAGGGTGGGGACAAACTGCGCACCGTTATTGAAGCGTCGGAAAATGTGGTGATGCTCAAGACGTACCGCAACTTTTCCGATATCTACACTGCCCTGGAAGAGTTGGATCTTCTGGACAAGGCCGTATATGTCGGCCGATGCGGCCTGGAAGGCGAGACCGTGGTCGAGGATCTGCGAGCCCTGAAAGGAGAACGGACTCCGTATCTCTCGCTGATCATCATCAAAAAGAAGGGCATCCTGCCCGCGGCCGGAGAAATGGGGGAGCACCCGATCGCGGCCGCTCAGAAAACGAAGGCATGAATATCACCTTGTGGAGATCGGTGGGGATCGCGTTCACATTTCTCACACCTTTTCGGGTTCGCACCCTTGCGCAAGCGGGACTGTACGATGTGGCCCGCTCGGCCTGGGCTTTTCCCCTGGTTGGCGCGGCAATAGGGCTGGGGCTTGTTCTCGCTCACCTTGTCCTTGCGGGACTCCTGCCCCCGTTTCTTGCCGCGGTTCTCGTCGTCGGTTTGTGGGTCGCTTTTACCGGCGGCCTCCACCTTGACGGATGGGCTGATTGCTGGGACGCTCTGCCGGCTGCGGTTCCTCCCGAACGCCGGCTCGAGATCCTGAAAGACTCTCGCATCGGCACATACGGTGTGGTGGGCCTGGTGCTCCTCCTCGCGGTCAAGGCAGCCGCAATCGCGTCGCGGGATCTTCCCCTCACCGCGCTGTTCCTGGCGCCGATAGTGGGGCGGGCAGCGATGGTTATCTGCGCTCACGGAGCGTTCCATCGTGGTGAAGGGATGGCTGCGCAGTTCATTTCGGGTCTGGACAAGCGTACGGTCACCTGGGCTGCGGTGCTCGGATTATGCCCGGCTCTGATCGCGGGGCTCACGGGAATCGTTGCGGTAGTCGCGGCTTGCCTGGGCGGGTTCTGGTTCATTCGATTCGCGGAATCCAAACTCAACGCGATAAACGGTGACGTCATCGGAGCGGTATGCGAGCTTTCCGAGGCACTGGTGCTCGTGGTGGCGTGCGTGACGTGGTGATGCAATGCGACTGGGAACCACGTCCTACATATACCCTGACCATATACTGCCCAATGTCCTCAAGCTCGCGGACGCGATGGACGACATCGAGCTGGTCCTGTTCGAGGTGGACGAAGGTCCCAACAACCTTCCCGACGAAACGACCATGATCGATCTGCGTCGCACAGCCATCGAGAACGATGTGACCTACACGGTGCACCTTCCCGTTGACCTCAGGCTTGCCGACGATCGGAACGAATCCTCTCTCGAGAAGGCTGTTCGAGTCATACGGCATACGGAGCCGCTCTCACCCCGGGGATTCATCATCCATCTCCAATCCAGCTCCGGTCCAACTGCTCAAGATGAGGAACGATTTGTCCGGAATTCCGTGAACGCGTTGGAGCGCTTGCTTGGCGAATTGAGCTCTCCTGAACGACTCTGTGTTGAAAACCTGGAACACGATTCGGAACAGATCCTTGAAGCCGTCCTCTCTGCTCTTCCCATATCGACCTGCATCGACATCGGCCATCTCTGGAAGAGTGGCCGGGATCCGGTACCGTATCTCGAAAAATGGCTCCCACGAGCCCGGGTCGTTCACCTTCACGGCGTCAAGAACCGCGATCATGAGGGCATGGCCTCAATGCCCGCGGCATGGGTGGACAAGGTGACCGAACGCCTGATCCAGGGTTTCGACGGTGTATTGACGATCGAAGTGTTCCGCGAATCGGACCTGCTGGAGTGCCTGAATGTGCTCGCACAATCCATGGAGCGGCAAGAGCGCGGTCGACGTGACGGGAAAAAGGGGGGCTTGAGCGCCAAGGTGCGGGATGCGCTCTCGTCAGTCTCCGCGACGAGAAGCTAGGAAATTGACCCGGTCGGGGACGTGCCGGTGGC
>JARRRG010000310.1:0-4102 GCA_037380965.1 Deltaproteobacteria bacterium | reverse complement strand
GGTGAAATCAGGTCCGCAGGGTACTGGACCGACGAGACGTTCAGCGACTTCTGGCTGCGGAACGCGCAGGACCGGCCCGACAGAGAAGCCCTCGTGGACTCCTCGATGCGCATCACCTGGGCCGAGGCGGCAAGGCTCATGGATCGCTTCGCCCTGGCCTGGATCGATCTGGGTCTCGAGAAGTCCGACCGGGTGATCCTCCAGTCTCCAAATTGTGCGTACGGATTCCTGGCACGCATCGCGTCCGAACGGGCGGGGCTCATCAATATCACGGTGATGCCCTACCTGCGGCACAAGGAGCTTACGCACATTATTAACAAGATCGATCCGAAGGCCATCATCGTTCCGGGAATATACCGGAAATTCAATTACCTCGAAATGGTCGAGGAGCTGAAGAAAGAGCATCCGGGCCTCACGCATACCTTCCTTCTCGACGAGACCATTCCCGGGCCATACCCGGAGAACACCTACTCCCTGATGGAATTAGCAAGACAGCCGTGGGAAGAGAGGATCGACCCGGCTGTGCTCGGCGAGCGGAAATTCAATCCTACGGAGGATGTGGGCGCGCTCACGAGCACGAGCGGCACGACCGGCCTTCCGAAAATCGTGGAATGGCCCCTCGCGCCGCGGCTCATGACCTCCAAGTGCCGGGTTGAGATCTGGGGCCTCACCGGTGATGACACCGCCATGGCGGTAGCGCCCTTTGCCGGCGGCGCGGCGGGCACGCTCACGTACTTCGCAGCTCCGCTGGTGGGTGCGAAGATCGTCCTGTTGGAGGAGTTCACCCCCGAAGGCGCACTCGAGATGATCGAGAAGGAGAAGGTGACGTGCATCGGCGTGGTGCCGACCCACATTGTCCGCATGCTCGAAGCTGATCTCTCAAAATTCGATCTCTCTTCTCTTCGCTTCATCCGTTCCGCGGGCGGGTACTTGCCTCCGCAAGTGGCCATGCAGGCCGAAGAGAGCCTTGGTGGCCGCATTACCTCGGACCTCGGCACCCAGGACGTTGGCTCGGTCTCCGGCTGTTTCGTTGACGATCCGCCTGATGTGAGGCGCCGCACTGTGGGGAAACCGCTCCGCGGCAACAAGATCAGGCTGCTCAATGAGAACGGTAAGGAGGTGCCTACGGGTGAGCCCGGCATCCTCTACATGAGAGGACCTCATTCTCCGGCCGGGTACTGGCGGGACCCGGAAACCACCCGCGAGGTGTTCGACGACGACAACTGGACGACCACGGGAGACATCGTTGCCCTCGAGGAGGGCCGAATCTGGATCATGGGCCGACAGAAAGACGTGATCATCCGAGGCGGGCAGAATATCTACCCCGCGGAGATCGAGGGTCTGCTCAACGAACACCCGAAAGTATCGGCTATCTCTATAGTGGCCATGCCGGACCGGGAATTCGGCGAGCGATGCTGCGCGTACGTGGTTCCAAAGCCGGGAGAGACATTTACCTTCGAGGAAATGGTCTCCTTCCTCAAAGAGAAGAAGCTGGCAATGTACAAGCTCCCCGAGCGGCTCGAGGTGATCGACGCAATGCCCACGGTGGGAGATTCGGGCAAGATCGACAAGAAGGTCCTCAAGAAAGCGATCGAAGACAAGCTGGCTGCTGAAGGGAACGCGTGATGGAACGAGTGATACTCGTCGTGTCCACCCTGGACACCAAAGGCCCGGAAACCCTGTACCTGCGGGATCAGATCCGCGAGAGGGGCGGAAATCCGGTTGTTCTCGATCTCAGCATGTCCGGTGAGTCACCGGAAGCTGACATCAGCCCCTCGGAGGTGGCAAAAGCCGCGGGAACGAAGATTGAGGAGATTCGTGCCTCGCGTGAGAGAAAAAAGATCACCCGCCAGATGATTAACGGCGCGGTCAGCCTTGGAGGAGATCTCCTGGCCGCGGGTCGCCTTGCGGGGGTCATCGGCCTCGGGGGCTCGACGGGGAGCCTCATGGCGACGGACGTGATGCGCTCGATGCCCTTTGGGGTTCCCAAGCTCATGGTCTCCTCCACCGCCGCGCTTCCCGGTCTTGCCACCCGGTACATTGGAACGGGAGATCTCTGTATCCTCCATACGGTAATCGAGATCACGGGGCTCTCCCGCCCTTTGAAGAACGTCCTGGAGAGGGCGGCCGCGGCAATCGTCGGCATGGCTCGGGTAGAGCCGCTCACCGTCGAATCCGCTCGTCATGAGGGTGCGCGGCTCGTCGCGATGTCGATGTTCGGCCCGACCGAGAAGTGCGCGGAGCAGGTCCACCGGGCTCTTGAGACAGCGGGATACCAGGTGATCGGCTTTTCCGCCGCGGGCGTATGCGATCGCGCAATGGAACAGATGATCGGACAGCGGTTCTTTGACGCGGTAGTCGAGCTCGCGCCGGGAGGAGTTGGGGAAGAGGTCCTGGGCGGCATGAGGGCCGCGGGTGAGGATCGACTGACCACTGCGGGCAAGCTTGGCATTCCCCAGGTGGTTGCACCCGGCGGTGTGAACCTCACGAGTCAGCGGAAATCCCGGTACAAGCCCGAGCATCACCAGCGGCGGAAGTTCGATCTCGATGAGCTCCGGACATTCCTGCGGGTTTCCGACGAGGAGATGGAGCAGATCGCGCGGGTCTTCGCCCGGAAGCTGAAACGGTCCGAGGGCCCGGTCACCTTCCTCTTTCCTGCGAGGGGATGGTCTGCCGTGGATCCACCGGACGGCCACATGTTTGATGCAGATCAGGACCGGTTGTTCCTCAAGGTGCTGACCGACGAGGCCGGTTCGACCGTGAACATTCGGGAGGTCGATGCTAATCTGGAGGACGAAGCCTTCGCCAAGGCAGTGGAAGAGGCCTGCCTGAAAATCTTCCCGAGCCCGAAGTGAGGACTGCTCCTCCATCGCAACTATCGGCACGGAGGTGATCATGCTCATAAAGAACTGGATGCTTCCACATCAGTACTCGATATCGAGTGACGCGCTGGCCACCGAAGCGGCTGTGCTGATTCGGGAGCACAACCTCAAAATGCTCCCGGTCGTCGATGGCGGTCGTTTGAGAGGGATCGTCCACCGTAGGGATCTCAGTGAGGCCGCCATGTGCGTAAGCGGAAGCAACGATGCCTGCGAGATGAACTATTTCTGCACCAAGCTGAAGGTCAAGGACCTCATGGTCCGGATGCCCGTCACAATCGATATAGACGATACGGTCGAAGATACGCTCATAAAAGGCAGACAGCTCACGATGAGCACGTTTCCCGTCCTGGACGGAGACAAGGTGGTCGGAGTCGTATCGGACCGGGAAATATTCGTCACGCTTTTCAAGCTGTTGGAGGCCGGCAAAGATCGAAATCGCATCACCCTTGCCGACGTCTCACTGGAAAAGGGGGTCCTGTCCGAGATCTTGAGCGTCGTTGACGAGAGCGGTGGAACTGCTCGCGCCGTGTTCACCGTTCCTGAGGACGATGATAGCAAGGTGAGGGTGGTATTGCGTTTCGAGTCCGAGGATCCGAATGCGGTAAGGAATGCTCTCGAGAACAAAGGATTCACGATACTCGAGCACGTCTGATCGCGACCGTCGCGGTCAGGAAGAACAAGAGGACACAACCGTAATTCTCCGATGGCTGAGCGGCTCGTAAGCGGCCCTTCCCTCTTCCAACGAGCGTGGACACGAAGGGTGCACGACGGCAATTGACAAGAAGGATGACGTGTGAATCTGCATGATAAGGGAGGAGAAGATGCTTAATACTGTATGCTTTTTTGAAGTTCCCGCGGACGATCCTGAAGCGCTACAGAAATTCTATAGCGAGATGTTCAACTGGACTTTCGAGAAGATTCCCGGGGATTTCAGGTACTACAAGATCGATATGGGCCAGGATCTCCCCAAAGGAGGGCTTACGGCACGGCAGGACCCCGAGCATACTCCCGTAAACTATGTAAAGGTGGCCTCGGTCCAGGAATCCCTGTCAAAGGCCGAGAAGCTCGGGGCAAAAGTCGTGGTTCCCAGGAAATCCGTGCCCGGCGCGGGTTGGTTTGCGGTCGTGCACGATCCGCAGGGAAACCGACTCGGGTTGTGGGAGGAAGATCCGGCCGCGAGCTAGGCGAGATCCCATATCCCGCTACCGGTCCGATCTCCG
>JARRRG010000309.1:0-4107 GCA_037380965.1 Deltaproteobacteria bacterium | reverse complement strand
CGGGTGCCGCCGGAGCTCCCGCATGTCGAGCACCACTATACCTGGGTTGTCAACCACCCGGGGACGCTGCTTGTAATCCCGGTGGGAGATCTCGCGCAGTACCTGCTGCTCAACTTCTGCTACATGCTGCAAAACGGCGTGGTGCTTACCGATGATATCAATGGGTGTGCGGTTCCCGGAATCGATAAGTTTCGCACCATCCTTGACGTAACCGGTACGTTGCCGCTGACCTTTGTCGAGCAATGGTCACTTGCGGAACTTACGGTCGAGCTTTCCACAAGCTGTTATGCAGGCTCGCTCATGCTTCAGGCAATGGGGCTTGGCGGGTGGATGTTCAACGGGCTCGATCCGTTTAGTGTGCTCGGCGCAAGCGGCGACCCCGCGGTCCCTGGTTTGGGATTCCGCTACGATTCAGACGAACGGTGGCCCTATCCCAATCCGACGGGTCTGGAAGGCGTTATGGAAGGCTTCTGTCCGCCTCACTACCCGGACATGCGAGCGGCAGTCGAGGCAGTGTGCGAGCGCAAGTTCGGCCCGGGCGGTCCGTTCCACCCGGAGACTCCAGGTCCGTGGAAGGACTCTGCAAAGGTCCGCTCCTCCGCGCAAGTTCATAGCGATGAATTCCGGGAATGCGTGACCATTCAGGCTCAATACATTCTGGATACCTTCGGCAAGTTTCCGGGCACGGTCCCGTCGATCTTCGCCATCATGTGCTTGCAGGCGCATCATCTGGATCTCGAATTCTATGACACCTTTTACCAACCAGGCTCATATCTGAAAACACATGCCGAGCACATGGCCCGGTGGCATTCCGGCGAATCGACCGACGAATGAATTCCCCGCGCGGCCAAATTGAGGAAGAGTGCTCAGACCCATGCTATTTGACAATTATGTGGGTAGCTCTCGACCACTCGCCTGTTCTTGTCGTCATCCCTCTTGGGATATTGCTCGGGAGCTGATGATGCAAAGAACGTGTCCACCTATACGTGATGCAATTAATTGAGTTGAGCTCCTCTCTCAGGCATTTGCGAATGCTTGCTCTGTGGTCAGAATTCTTTCGAGGGTAGAAAGTCTAGCATAAAACTAGCCGAAAATTATACCTTGACGTCATTTGGTACGTCGCGGATATTCTTGATAATGGTGGCGAAACGCAAAGAGACTCCCTTGCCTCAAATAAGAAATCTTGCTGCCCGATCGTGGGTATTCGTAACCGAGAATCCGGTGCTGAGAATTCCCTTCATTCAGAGCAGGGAACGCGTCAATCAGATGGTTTATGTGCGAAAGGAGCGACACCATGACATTCCGGAAACGATTTCTGTTAGGAGCAGTTGGAGGGCTCAGCGTCCTGATTCTTTGGGGCCTGGTCGCGGAGTTTGGCGAGATCGGCGCTATCATCAAGCACTTAATACACGCTGATGAGGTTGTATTGGGTTACGCGGTGAGAGTGGGCTCAATGTTCTTGGCAGGCGGCATAGCGACAAGCGTTTTCAATCCGAACGAGATCAGTCCGGCGAAACTCTTTCAGTTGGGCATGGCCGGTCCGGCAATCCTGGCCGCGTTCCTGGGTGCTCAGGGGCTCGGACCTCCGGCGGCACATGCGCCAGCGAGCGACCAGCCGAGCGTGTCGGTCCTCGCCAATGTTGCGCACGCAGAACCGGTGCAGGAGATACCGGTCACCAGGTATCCTTCCCTGGTCGTGCCGGCCAAAACGAAGTTTAGCGAAGGGCTGTTTGCCAGGAGAGCGCCGCGGCAACAGAGGTTCTACGTGATCGTCGGCTCAGCCAGGAGCAGAGAAGAAGCCGTGCAATTAGCCAAGCACTATGCGAACAAATTCCCTCGATTCAAATATGTGGTGTATGAACCCTACAAAAGCAAAGACTATGATGTGTCCATAGGATCGTCAGCATCCTTCCATGAAGCCGAAAAGTTGAGGCAGAAAGCGGCTCAGGCTGGCTTTCCCAATCCCCCACGCCTGAAGGCCGTGCCGTGAGGCCCGCCAAGCTCGGCCACGCGGGCTTGACCAACTCCGGAATCCTATGGAACGGGACGTCTTCGTTACGGTGACAATATCAGCCCACCGGTTCCATGCCTTCCGCGAGATATTGCTTGGCAAGGTCCACATAGACCTTCTTGCCCCAGCTCCAGAACTTCTCGTCCTTCGCGGATATCTCCCGTACGATTGCCGCGGGATTGCCCGCGACGACTACGTTCGGGGGAATTGACTGTCCGCGTTTTACCACGCTGCCTTCCGCGACAATGGTGCCTTCTCCGATTTCGGAGCCCACGCTCAGAATCGCGCCCATGCCGATCACCACACGGTCGGCGATGAGTTTCGAATGAACGATCGCTCCATGACCGATGGTGACGTCCTTGCCGATGCGGCTCGTATCACCAGGGAACGCGTGGACAATAACTCCTTCTTCGATCGCGGTTCCATTACCGATTTCAATACCGCCGTAGTCACCTCTGAGGATCGCGCCATGTCCGATGTAGCACTCATCACCAATAATCACGTCACCGATGACATGCGCGAGCTCACTGATGTACGTCTGTTCGCCAACCATAGGCTGCTTGCCATTAAACCGGAAGAGCATGACAATACCCTTTCTCACGTCAAGGAAGAATCATCGCAACCAGCGAATCATGCCTCATCATCGATCCGCCAGTCAAATGCAATCCTGTGATGGCCGCTGTCCACGGCAGCAGCGAGAGCCGGATGCGAAACGCTCCTTTCATCTTTTGCCGAAACATCTTCGTTGTGTCCGATCGCACAGACAGACTTCTAGGTGCCGATAACACGAAGCTGATAGACACCTTTGCTCCTGGCTACGACAGTGCCGGAACGATCTTTCAGCTCGCCCTCGAGGATAAAGTCTGCCTTACCCCGTTGTTCCGCTTCCGTTTCGATGCGCCGGGCTTCTTCTTCCGGTATCACAAGTTCGACCGTGACGTCGGTCGTGGCCGGTCGGACGAACTGTATGGTCATCTCCTTGATGATGGGATAGAAGCGCGATGAGTCGAAGGTTGTCAGGAACAGAGCGCCACCGGGCATTTCTGCCAGGGTGAACAGAGCGCCCGCATACATCGTTCCCACGTGGTTCTCATTGCCGCGTAGAGGCGCGATAAGTTTGACAGCGCACCGTTCAAGCCCGATGGCTTGAAGCCCCATCCTCTCCACAAACGACACTTTCCGTTCAACCATCGCCTTCACCGTTTCGAGCGCGGGTTTCATGAGTGAATTCTCCTTGCCCAGAAGGTCCTGTCTCTCTTGCGGGTCAGAGGCCGACCCACCGGCATCGTGGATGTCTCGGGCAGTGGTGCCACATGGACTCGGTCGACTCGAGACCGGAGCCACGGAGGCCCATCCTGCTCTGGCACGATCGACTTTCTCCTTTCGGATGGAGGGTTGTCGACGGCAACCTATCCTAGGCGGGAGTCCTCTCGAAAGCAAGGCCGTGGTCAACGGCCCACTCGCCGTGTCAATCGAGAGCGTGAAAGGCGTTGCAAGCAGAGGTGAAGTGCATGGGTCCGGATTGGAGGCGACCCACGGTGCAGCGTCATAGAGAGTGTGAGGGGAGGAAAAATCTTGACAACGGGGAAGGGTGTAGGTTAGTTAAGCTAACTAACCTCCTCACCACGACGTGAGCCTTACGCCATTCGAATGCGAAGGGCCCGTTGTTTCGTGTGACAACGGGGCGGGAGTCACGGCGCACAGTCACACGCGCTCGGTCCTGTGCATTTGCAATGGAGACTGAACGCACGATGACCTGATCTGCCCGGTGTCGGGCGATCAGGGCTATGCCAACGGGGGATACCATGGGCAGCCTCGACGACGCAGCCAAAGGCTCGGGTTCTCAGGAAGGCAGGCGTTCACCACCCGGCCGCACCCGGATCATGGAATCGATCCGATCGCTTCTTGCAGACCGAGACTTCCATGCCGTTACGGTGGCGGAAATCGCCCGGAGAGCGAACGTTACCGAGCCCCTGATCTACAAATATTTCAACGACAAGCGTGACCTCACGCAGGGCGACCGCCACGATATCGGCCTCGCCATCGGCGTGCCCTCCCGGCTGAAACCATCGGCCGTGCTTGCGGTGGTGCATCAG
>JARRRG010000308.1:0-5136 GCA_037380965.1 Deltaproteobacteria bacterium | reverse complement strand
CGGCTGGAAGACGAGAGGCGATCCGAGCTGCATAAGAAGATCACCGCGGAGCTCAAACAAAAGATTCCGGTAGTGATCAAGTAGACGCCTTCTGAGCCTCCTCATGCGGTCACGGCAAGGTTGAGAATGAAATGCCACCTGTTCGCGCTACCCGGAAGATCAATAAGAACGAGCGTGATGTTCGAGAATTGGTTGCCAAGCGCGGCCCGCGCCGCGAGATCACCTGAAAGTCTTCTTCAGGAACCTGATATAATGGAGGTTTCGCAATGATGCGAAAGTGGACGTTGCTGATCGTCACCTCGGCCGCTTTCCTTGCTCTCGGGCCTCTGAGCCTTCTCTTCGGGGTCGCTCAGGACAACGGCTCGCAGAAGTCGCGTGCAGCCTCTCCTGCGGTTTCTGAAGAAGTCCAACCACGCAGCCCCTCCAAGCTCTATGAAGCTATTTCCGGCTACCTCGAAGGATTGCGCGGAAAACGTCAAAAAACGAGCCGCAAGGAATCCGAACGTATCAAGTTCGATCCCCAAGTGGTCAAATCCTCCGATGCCTCTCCAGGCAGCTATCGCCAGAAATTCGAAACGGAGCGGGCCCATGCCCAGAGCCTGATGCAAAGAAGAGACTGGACTCTCGCAGTACTATCCATTGAACGGGCCCTTGCGGCGGCTTCCCACGTCAAGCCGGCAGTAGACGTAACGAGCCTCCGCCGGATGTTGCAAGAAGCACGGTTGAGAGCGGACAACGGTAAGACCGGCGGGGCATCCAACTCGGGAGAGATAACAGGCGCGGCGGGTATCAAATTGGTCATGATCCCTCCGGGAGAGTTCCTGATGGGCAGTGATTCGGCTGAGATCCGCAGGCTCGAAAACAACTATCAGGTCCAACGAGACTTGCTTGAACCTGAGCAGCCGGCCCACAGGGTGAAGATCTCCAGCCCCTTTCTTATCGGCAAGTACGAGGTCACGGTCGGACAGTTCAAGAAATTTGTTAATGAAACCGGCTACATCACTGTTGCGGAAAAACAGGGGTGGGGCTGGGTGTACGACGAGAAAGAGAAGCACTGGGCCAAGAAAAGCGGCGCATCCTGGAAAAATCCCGGAACAAAGGTTTGGGACGATCTCCCCGTCACACTGGTCTGCCACGAGGATGCCAATGCCTTCTGCAAGTGGCTGAGCACCAAGGATGGCCGTCGCTATCACCTGCCTACCGAAGCACAGTGGGAATACGCGGCCCGTGGAGGCAAAGAAGGTGATACCTTTCCGTGGGGAGAGGGGTACCCGGACGGCAGGAAGCTCAATCTAGCCGATCGAAGATCCCCCGTGCCCTGGGCCGATCGCACGGTGGACGACGAACATGCCGGTCCGGCACCAGTCGGTAGCTACGAGCCAAACGGTTTCTGGTTGTATGACATCGTGGGCAATGTATGGGAGCTCTGCTCGGACCATTACCGTTCCAAGGCCTACGAAAAACTGGAATCAAAAATCAGCGTCGATCCCCGCGGTCCTGCACGAGGCAAGAAGCAGGTCGTCAGAGGTGGAAACTGGGCCTTTGGAACCGGTATCGCCAGAAACGCATTCCGCTTCGGCATTGCTCCCGACCTCTGCGTGGATGTGAACGGATTCAGAGTGGCCGCGGCTCCCCGCGGGGATGATCGGAGCGTCGAACGAACCTCTGAGCAGGACACTTCCGCGGACCGTCATACTGAGCCGGGGGTGACTGAAATCCTCGCCCGAGTCAAGACCCTTGTTGAACGCGGGCGTCGCAAGGAGGCGAGGGAACAGGTGAGGCAATTTGCCGCGTCCCTCTCCACCAAAGACGGGCCGTCTGTCCGGGAGCCCGCGGACCTTATCACGAGCGTGCTCGAGGCCATGATCGACATTACTCGAGATCGAAGCCGGCAATCGTTCACCAATTCGCTCGGCATGAAAATGGTGCGCATACCTGCGGGTTCCTTCGTCATGGGCAGTTCCGAGACGGACATCGGTTGGGCCATGGCAACCCTCGCACGGGAGCAACCCGTATCTCTTGAAAATGAGTACCCGTTCCATAAAGTCAGAATCTCTCGCCCGTTCTTTATGTCCGCGACCGAAGTCACGGTCGGGCAATTCCGAGCGTTCGTCGAAGAAACCGGGTACGTGACTGATGCGGAAGACGCCGGCGGCGGTCAGGTGTTCAACACGAAAGACAATACCTTTGAAGTCAAGGAAGGATCTTCCTGGAAGAATCCCGGCTGGGAAATCGAGGACTCGCAGCCGGTTGCCATGGTGTCGTACAATGATGCCCAGGCATTCTGCGATTGGCTTACGGCCAAGGAGAAGCTTCCTTACAAGCTTCCCACAGAGGCCCAGTGGGAGTATGCCGCGAGGGGCGGATTGCCCATGGCTCAGTTTCCCTGGGGCGACGAGCTTCCTGACGGCCGAAGGGCCAACTACGCGGACAAAAACACCAACTTCGAATGGCGAGATCGATACGCGGACGACGGGTACAAATTCGTAGCCCCGGTGGGAACGTACAAACCCAATGGGTTCGGTCTCTACGACATGGCCGGAAATGTGCTCGAATGGGTAAGAGATTACTACGGAGAGGACTATTACCGCTTCAGCCCTGAGGTCGATCCCGAGGGGCCGGGACACGGTGAGAATAGAGTGATGAAAGGCGGGGAATGGACCTTCGGCGCAGTCAACCTCAGATGTGCGTTCCGGGGATGGTCAAGACCCGAGCTCGCGTTCTACAACAGCGGCTTTCGAGTTGCCATTGACCTGGCCAGTCCCCGAAGAATCTTCCATTTTGCCGACGATTTTCTCACCAACGAGTGGGTCCCGCGGCCGGATCAGAGAGAAGTCGCGTCCGCCACGGCCAAGGAAAAGGAGCGCCAAAACAGACTTCGTGCCAAGCTCGCCAAGAAGACGGCCCAGACGCCCGCAGAATTGGCCGGCCCCCCTCCTACCATCGGCGTCAGGATCCTCGGTTTCACGCCAAAATCCGATGCCGAAAAAGCCGGCCTGGCCAAGGGTGATGTTATTATCGAATACTTCGGGACCCGCGACCTCACCTCCGAGAAATTCATAGCCCTGACAGCGACGACTAAGAAAAGACGGGTCAAGCCGACGCTGGTTTTCGTCCGAGACGGTTTCGAATATTCCGTCTCGGTGGACCCGGGATTCCTCGGTGTCACCGTCGTAAATACCCGGATACGAGGCCCCTTCAAGAAACCGAAAACCCGGCCGGAACGCTCTCGTGACCGGGATCGGAAAAAGGGAGGCAAGAAGCTCGACTGGACCTAACGAAGGGCTCCGAGAGAATTCGACGGACAGTTGAACGGAGCCCGCTCGTTCAAGCCCGGCTGATGCCCAGGCTGCCCGCGCCTCAATCGATTACTCTCCGCGCGAGCGCGTCCGCGTTCATTTCGAATCAACGGTGACTTCTGTCACGCGCACACCGCCCCCTTGGCTCACCGTACGTTCCCTCTGCACATTGCTTCCTGCGCAAGCTCACAACGTACGCTTGCTCACGGTACAGGCCGCCGCGGCCGGGTCATATTTTCGGTTCGGGAGGTTTGCGCGCTGGATTCTTCCCCGAAGAGTTCACGGTCCTCTCTTTCGGTCGAACTGTGGCGTTTCCCCACATGGGTGTGGTTTTTCCCCACATCATAAATGTCATGCAGTATTGCTATGTTAGCTCGTATCGAAGCGTTTGACCACATTGCGGTGTGGCTATTTGCCTCATTTTTCGATCCACGGTGCAGATGGGACCTATTGCAATATGAGTCTATTATTCCAATAGGTTATATCTGACGAGACGCTATTTTTCCATGTTGGCACAGAATATGCTTCTCATTAGGGCACCTTCATGCCCTTACCGGCAGGGCTCCGGAAAGCAAGTTGTGCGTGCACAATCACGAATGTGGAAGTTTCCCGTACGATCAGATGCTTGACGACACGGATTATGGGGCCGAGCCTCGCATCCGTCCAGGGGAAGCGGTGGTTCGTGCCGCTTGAGGAAGCTGCTCGCAGGTCGCTGAATTGAACCGGGCACTCGTCCCAACGGCTTTCAAGCGCGGCGTCCTGCGCTCCATCACTGTTCCGGCAATCAGGTAACCTGAACATACATCGCAAAGGAGGCCTATCATGGCAACGGTCGAGAAGAAAAAAGGGGTAATCACAGGGTTCAATTTCTCGGAAAAGGAATGCGTCTGGATGAAGGCACGGGTTGTGCCGACAAAGTATTGCGACAATGCCTTTGATTGCAATACCTGCGCGTTCGACAAGGGCATGCAGAAAAAAATGGCGCGTGAAGCCGAGCCCGCGGGATGGAACACCAAGATGTTCCAGCTTGCCGAAGAGGAACAGCGGTGCCGGCATGCGCTGACGGGCCGCGCGCCCAGAAACAAGATGTGCGCACGCAACTATGAGTGCGGGGACTGCCCCTTCGACCAGATGCTTGATGACATGATCCAGGTGGACCACACCCTCTTTGGGCCTCCGCAGTATCTGAACGCACACGGTTATCTCGTGCCGCGGGATTACTACCTTCACAACGGACACGGATGGGCACGGGTCGAGTACGGCGGACGGGTCCGTATTGGGCTGGACGATTTTGGCAACCGCCTGGTGGGATGCGCGGAACAATTCCGCCTCCCCTCCCTCGGAACACTGAACCAGAAGCTGTTGGATCACCCGGAATGCTCCAATGCCGACCCGTACAGCGCGGGCTGGGTGATGCTCCTCGATCCGGTAGAGCTGAAGTCCGATCTCAAAGAGCTTACCTTCGGGGTGGACAGCGTCAAATTCATCGAGTCCGAGGCGGAGCGCCTGCTCTCCATGATCACCGACGATCCGGCAGCCGCGGCGGCCACCGGTGGTGAGCCTCTCTCCGACATTTACGGCTCGTTCAGGGAGCTGGGCTGGGATAACCTGGTCAAGAAGTTCATCTGAGACCCGATCGCTTGGACTCACCACGCTCATCGTACCCTCAACCAATGGAAAACCCCCCGGACCATCCAGGGGGTTTTCCATGTCACACCTATGCCATTCAAGCGGGCAGCTTCAATCTTCGAAAAGATCTCGGCCATACCGAGGATTTCTCTATCGAGACGGAAAGGCAACTCCAGCGTCGGAATTTATCCCATCAAGCACGAAATTG
>JARRRG010000307.1:0-10642 GCA_037380965.1 Deltaproteobacteria bacterium | reverse complement strand
CTCATTCCAGGTCTCCTCGATGCATCGGAAGACACGGAATTCGTCGCCGGGCGTGACAGATGCGGTCTTTCCACAATGCAAGCCGCACGTCTCCCTGAGGGAGCGCCGAGCCCCGATGCTGAATCACTAAGCCGGTGATAGTTTTTGGAAACGGTCTTGACTTGAGGGATCGAGCGAGAAATAATCGCGGTGAAGGGGAAGCGATATCGTTTCCTGCTCACCCCGGGTTCCGTCACCACCGGAACCTGGGGCTACTCCCTGTGGCCGAAAACCGGTTGCTCTCAACCAAATGACACCAAAACGAAAAAACCCTCCTGCCTGCTGGGCGGGAGGGTACTTTTTTCCCTGTTGCCGGTCCCGCCCGCGCAGGATTTTTTCGGCTGGAACTATGCCCGGGTGTTCTGGCTTCCGCTTCGACCTACTTTCCACGCCTTCCCAGAATAGGTATTCCAGTGGCCTGACTGTGGATTTCGTCCGCGGTCACAGCTGCGGGGCAGCGACGGCTTCTCACCGTCTTCCCCAGCATGGTTCCTCAATTATCGTGTGGGTACGATGGTCGCGGGCATGTTAGCAAATTCAATCGCGCTCGGTCAAGGCTTTTTTCCCGGGGCTTTGAGCCATCGCGCGGGGAGGTGAGCCGGCAGAAACGGCTGCCTCATCGCCTTGAAATCAGAGGCTTCGGGGTGATAAGATCGCAAAGCCATGAGAAAAGGGATTCCGGTTAAGCCGGTTAATTCCGACAACTTTTTCGAATGATGGGGTGCACAACCCCTTGATCAACGCTGAGAGGTTCTGGAGGGTGAACCCTGCAGAACGGGAGGACACAATTTGGCCGTGATCCATGAAAAAACCACCGTCGGCATCGAAGAGGAGCTCCAGAAATCCTACCTCGATTACGCCATGAGTGTCATCGTGGGGCGGGCTATCCCCGACCTGCGAGACGGTCTGAAACCGGTTCATCGCCGTATCCTTTTCGCGATGCATAAAGGCGGCAACTATTGGAATAGAGCGTACCGCAAGGCAGCCCGCGTTGTCGGTGACGTGATCGGTCAGTATCATCCTCACGGTGACCAGGCGGTTTACGATGCCGTCGTACGGATGGCGCAACCCTTTTCGATGCGGTACCCCTTGATCGACGGGCAAGGGAACTTCGGGAGCGTGGATGGCGATTCCGCTGCGGCCATGCGGTACACCGAGGTCCGGATGGACCGCATATGCCAGGCCCTGCTCGATGATATCGACAAGCAAACGGTCGATTTCACACCCAATTACGATAACTCTCTGGAAGAGCCGGTTGTCCTCCCAGCCAGATTTCCCGTGCTCCTCGTGTCCGGCTCGCAGGGAATTGCAGTGGGCATGGCCACCAACATCCCTCCCCACAACCTCGGCGAAGTTGTCGACGCGACCGTACACCTTGTCAGGAATCCCGAGGCCACGGTCGCAGATCTTATGGAACACCTTCCCGGACCCGATTTCCCCACCGGCGCATTTATCCAGGGCACAAAGGGAATTCACGCGGCCTACAAAACCGGCCGCGGTTCGGTCCGAATGAGGGCCAGGACGGAGTTGGAGGACGCGGGCAAGGGGTACCAGAGGATTGTTGTCACCGAGATCCCGTATCTCGTCAACAAGGCGAGATTGGTGGAAAACATCGCCGAACTGGTCAAAGAGAAAACGATTCTCGGAATCAGGGACCTGAGGGACGAATCCGACCGCCACGGCATGCGTGTGGTCATAGAGCTGAAAAGAGACGAAATCCCTGAGGTCATCCTGAACCAGCTCTTCAGGCATACGCAGCTCCAAACCTCCCTCGGAATCCAGCTCCTCAGTGTGGATGGAGGCCGGCCGCGGCAGATGAATCTCCGTGAGATTCTCCGGGGATTCATCAGTTTCCGCAAAGAGGTGGTCATCCGGAGAACTCAGTTTGAGCTCGCCCGCGCCCGTGAGCGTGCTCATATCCTCGAGGGACTCAAGATCGCGCTCGACAATATCGACGCGGTCATCGCCATCATCAAACAGGCGGAAAATCCTCCCGCGGCGCGCCAGTCTCTCATGGACAGCTTCGGTCTTACGGAGGTTCAGGCCCAGGCTGTCCTGGATATGCGCCTCCAACGGCTCACCGGACTGGAGCGCGACAAGATTCTGGACGAGCTCAAGGAGCTCAGAGCCACGATATCGGAACTGGAAGACATTCTGGCCTCTGAGCACCGCGTCCTCGAGATCATCGTATCGGAGCTTTCCGGGATCAAGGAGCAGTACGCGGACGCCCGCCGGAGCGAAATTGTCGAGGACAAGGGCGAGATGCAGGACGAGGACCTCATCCCGCGAGAGGACATGGTGGTAACTTTTTCCCGACGAGGCTATGTCAAACGGGTTCCGGCAAACCTGTACAAAACTCAGCTCCCGGGAGGGAAAGGCAGAATCGGCACTCGGGTGGCAAGCGAAGACGTGGTGAGCCAGATCCTGTACGCGTCATCCCATGATGTGCTGCTCTGCTTTTCAAATCGCGGTCGGGTGTACTGGATCAAGGTGTACCAACTGCCCGAAGAGAGCCCGTACGGCAAAGGGCGTGCCATTATCAATCTCCTGAAAATCGGATCGGAAGAGCGGATCAGGAAGATCCTCGCAACCGAAGAATTGAGCAGCGAGGGTTACGTGGTCATGGTTTCGGCCAAGGGCAAGATCAAGAAGACCGCGATTTCAGAATTCTCCCGACCCCGTTCGACCGGCCTCATCGCCCTGACTATCGAGCCGGATGATGAATTGATTGACGTGAACTTTACCACCGGTGAAAACGAAATCTTGCTGGCCACGGCAAAAGGGAAGGCAATCAGGTTTCACGAGGATGGGGTCCGCCCCATGGGGCGTCAAGCGCGCGGCGTGAGAGGAATAAGGATGCGACCCACGGACGCGGTCGTCGGAATGGCGGTTATTGCCAATGGCGACGAAACGCTCTTGAGCGTTACCGAAGCAGGTTTCGGCAAGCGTTCGGCCCTGTCCGAGTACCCGGTTCAGAATCGGGGAGGTCAGGGAGTGATCACCATGAAGAATACCGAGAGGATCGGTAATGTCGTCGGAATCGAGCTCGTGGACGAATCCGATCACTTGCTCATCCTCACCTCCGGCGGCCGGATCATACGACTGAGAATGGGGGCGATTTCCATAATCGGGCGCAACACCATGGGAAGGCATCTCGTGCGAATGGATGAAGGTGAACGGGTGGTAGACGTGACTCGGGCCGAGCCCACGGAAATATCGATCGACGATGATTCGGAGGACGAGCCCGAGGGCCCGGACCCGGGTGATTCCTGAGAAGCGTGATGATGACGACGGCAGAGGCTGACCGTAGTTGGATCTTCCTTGACCACACCGCGGACATCCGTATGGAGGTTCATGGGAAGACGATGGAAGGGCTGTTCTCCAATGCGGCTCGAGGACTGACCAGTCTTCTCGCGTCACAATGCACGGGTGATGCCGATACCGAGATCGCGGTGAATCTCAAGGGCGGCGATTATGAAGAGGTGCTCGTGGATTGGCTCCGGGAAATCCTTTTCCAGAATCAGGCACGGGATTTTGTGCTGCTCGAGCCTCATATCACGCGCCTTTCGGAAACCGGCATTGAGGCCCGCCTCAACGGTCGACCGGTCCAGCCCGGGGATGAGCGGCCCGACCGGGAAGTCAAGGGCGTCACCTACCACGGGCTTTCCATCGAGGCGACCGATGACGGGTACCGGGCCCGAATCGTTTTCGATATCTGATCCCGAGACATGACTGATCGAACCGCTGATCCTCCTTTGCCTCGTTTTCGTCCCGGTCAGCCTCTTTGATCACAGCCTGTTTGTGGTCATGAACGGGTTGCATGCTCCCTTGATGGATCATGTTTGGCTCGGCCTGACTTCGCTCGCGGACGGAATGGTGGTGGCGATCATCCTCGGCGCCTTCCTGGTCGGCAACCCGCGAGTGAGCGCGCTGGGCCTTTTGATCTTCCCGGTGGCGGGCATCCTTACCCACGTCATAAAGGGTCTCTTTCCGAGCCTGAGACCCGCGGCGGTTCTTGACACGGTCCATGTGATAGGTCCGCTGCTGAGGTCGGGCGCGTTTCCGTCGGGACACGCCGCGTCAGCGGTGGCCGCGGGACTTGCCGTGGCCTATTACTGCTCTTCCCGGCAGGCCGGCGCTGCGATCCTTCTTTTTGCGTTTCTCATTGCCTTATCCCGCGTCTTTGTGGGGGCACACTTCCCCACAGACGTCATGGGAGGAACCATCCTGGCCCTCGCGGTATTCTATGTTATCGTGGTTCTCGCGTGGCCGCGTTGGGAGGCGGGGATTCCGGAAGAGCCCTGCTTCTCCAGTCCGGTGTTCAGACGATTCTTGTCCGTGGAAATCTTTGCCGCCTTCTTTGTCCTCCTGGTGTACGCTCCTTTTCTGTCGGATTCCCCTCTCTTTACTTCCGCGGTTGCTGCGGGAGTGTTGGCGATCCTTGCATGGGGTTGGCTTTACCGGAACGTATCCCGTGACGCCTCGTGAACGGGCGCGGATCTGACGACCTTGTCCCCCTTTCACACGGGCTTGACCGCGACTCGTTCACGACCGGCGTGCACGCGCGGGCGCGCACCTCAGGCCGGGCAGAGCCGCTCCCGCCGGTTCATTCGAGCGGAGCCCGCGGCCGAGAGGCTCGTTCAGGAGGGAATGTTGGCCCCCGTGCATGCATGCCGCATGGGGACGTGCGAGGAGATCAGACGCTCACGGGATTTGAGCCGCGGGAAATTCTCCAGTCCCGATCTTTCCAGACGAGGTGCCGTGTCTTATGTTAGCTGTAGAGTTCGTCCAACTCGCAGTAAGCGGAATCCGTAGATGAGAGACAGAGGATTCCGCTTGCTCGTTCAACAAGGGATGAATCACGATGTCAGGCCCGAAGCCGTACCGGCTGGTACAAATCGATGATGTGCGCTGGGAAATCCCCAGGACCGGAAGGATGAGGGTCCCCGGGCTCATCTATGCTGATTCCCGGATACTCCCCGATATTGAAAAAGATCGCAGCCCCGAGCAGGTATTCAATGTGGCACATCTCCCCGGCATTGTCGGCCGGTCCATGGCAATGCCCGACATGCACTGGGGATACGGCTTTCCTATCGGCGGAGTGGCGGCCTTCGATCCGGATGAAGGCGTCGTATCGCCCGGCGGGGTCGGCTATGACATTAACTGCGGGGTGCGCCTGGCTGTCACCGGCCTGCACCGGGACGCGGTTTCCCAACGAATCCGGGAGCTGATTGACGCGCTCTTCGCTCGAGTGCCGTGCGGAGTCGGTTCGAGAGGTGCTATCCGCCTGAACAAGAAAGAGATGTCCTCGGTGCTCAAACTGGGCGCGCAATGGGCCGTTGCCAATGGTATGGGGGACGCTTCAGACCTTGACTTCATCGAAGATCGCGGAGTGCTCGAAGGAGCCGATCCCGCGGTGATCAGCGATCGAGCCTTTGAACGCGGCAAGGATCAATTGGGAACCCTTGGCTCCGGCAACCACTTCCTCGAGATCGGTTTTGTGGAGGAGATTTTCGACTCCGCCACCGCGGCCCAATGGGGACTCGAGATCGGACGGGTCACGCTCATGGTTCACTCCGGTTCCCGGGGGCTCGGCTATCAGGTGTGTGATGAATTCCTCGCACGCATGGTGGAGAGCGTTCGCAAGGAACGTCTGGAGCTCCCGGATCGACAGCTTGCGTGCACCCGTCTCAACTCCTCACTTGCCAGAAAGTACCTCGCGGCGATGGCGGCCTCAGCCAATTTCGCGTTTGCAAACAGACAGCGCAAAGGCGCGACACGTGCCTTCCCCGCCAACCATCGGCAGCTCCCGGCTGCATTCCGTTCCACCGGCCAACCGGTTCTGATTCCCGGAGACATGGGCCGCGCGTCGTACGTGCTTGCCGGCGAAGAAGGCGCGATGGATGAGACCTTTGGCTCGGCCTGCCATGGAGCGGGTCGGCTTCTCTCGCGGCATGAGGCGATTCGCAAGACCAAAGGCAGAGCGGTGGAGCGGGAACTCCAGGATGCGGGAGTGTATCCCAGATGGAGAGGCAGGAAAACGATCAGGGAGGAGGTCCCGGAAGCGTACAAGGACGTGAGCCTGGTGGTGGATGTGGTCCAGAGAGCCGGCCTCGCCAGAAGGGTAGCGAGAATACATCCGATGGGGGTTGTGAAAGGGTAGCAGGCAGAAGGAAATTCGGGTACCCGGGCCATTCATGGCCCCAATGTTGTGCCATTAATAAAATTGACCAATTATCGAAGTTTATGATAAAATGCTTCAGTTCGAGTGGCCAACTATCAGGGGGAGCGGATACTGGTCCTGACTTGGCGACGTATTCTCGAAAGGAGTGTGGCATGAGGTACGCCTTGATCCTGGCCGTTGCAGCGTTGCTGATCTCGTCTCCCTTGGGCGGGTTCGCCCAGCAGATCTATTGGAATCCCGGTGAGCAGCAGGACGCCACCATTACCGACAAGGACTTTATCGTCTCTTTCGCTGAACCCGAAAAGCCGAAATCTTTGGCTGAGCGTGAGGTTTATGATACCGGCGAGATTGATACCTCCGATATGGATGAAGGGTCAGCCGCAGTTGCACCGCTGCCCGAACCGCGCTCGAGACGTGAAAGCCCGGCCCTCAGGGAAACGCCCCGTCCAACTCGATCGAGACTCCCGCGCTCACTGAAGCAGGAACAAAGCACGGAACGCGGGTCAAAGGCTTCGGTCCGGCAGCAAAAAAGGCGAGGCACTCCGGTTCCCGCGGTCGCCGGCAGGGAAGACAAGGCTGAAGCCAAGAAAATGGAGTGGGGAAAGGTAGAAGTGAAGACCGTCGAGCCCAAGAACAAACTCCAGTGGGGCCGACAGCAATAGAATCGTCGATCGGACCTCGAGGGGCTTGAAGAGCGTTGCGGATGTCACGATTCTCTGTCACTCGAGGCCAACCACCCATGGCTCGGCCGTGACCGGCCACGCATAGCGAGAGGCAAAGAGCGGCTTCTTCCGTTCCTTGAAGGTTTCTCGCGGCCTTGCACCTGAGATAACCCCGTGCACGACGCGACCTTAGGCATGCCACACGCCCAATCCGCGAGCAGCGTCCCGCGGGTGCCGCGATTCAGGGCCTCCTTCGATATCAAAGTTGATGAAAAAATCGGGAGAGATCATTGGCGGGTGGGGCCGGAGCCAAGTGATGTTGAGTCCTTTGGACACGGCCACGATATCGCCGTCCTCAACTCCTATCTCCATGGCCATGATTTCCTTTGCCTGCTGCAATCCCGCCAAATTGACCGGAAAACCGGACCAGAGATTCCATGATCTGAAATAGACGATCCAGTTGAGCTTGTCATCCATGATGCGCGTGTCGACAAGTCTCAAGCAGGGTGACGAACCATCCTCCTCTCGGTAAAAAAAGAGGTCCTCGGGACGGCCGACCTCCATGCACATCCGGTTCGTGCGTGGGCCGTGCTTCTTGTAGTAATCGATCACAAACTGCCAGGTGAGCTGGAGACGTTCGCCGTACGTGTAGTGCTCTCCCGGCGCCCTGTCTGATGAGAGCAGGTACGGCATGTATTCCGCCAAGTACTTCTCGTCTGCCACCGGCGGGAGATTCAGATGCTCGGGGATTTGCGGCAGTAACGGTCGGACACCCGGGTGTTTGATGTGGATTGTCACCATGTCGAATTCGATTCGGTCCGCGCCTGCCATGGAACCGGTCTCGACCGTGTAACGCCGCGCCGCGCCGTCAGGTTTGCGGGACTCTTCGATAAGCGTATACAAGCACTGGAACCAGGCATCCGGTATGGTCGTGGCTTCTATGAAAATTGGCTTCATCGGGACTCTCGTGAACATGCTTCCCTCTGCATCAGAGGGGCATCTCATCTTCTGTGGGATTGTCTCGCACGATCCCGTTAACGCGGTGGCCGACTCGACTTTACCATCAGCACGTGTCAACGCGAAATTCAATCGAAAGGATCATAGCCCGGGTCGCGGTTTTGTCAAATGCTTTCTCGAGGCGTTCACGCGATGAGGACGCGGCCTGCTTGCACAAAGGAATTGGCCGCGCAGGCACGGCTCCTCCTGATTCGACCGCGAGAATCATGTTGAACGATGCGTATGGCGGTGGTAACAAAGAGCAGACGAACATGCTACCCGCAGCAAGGAGTGGTGCAAGAGTTGTTGACACTGGGAAAGGGCTCGCTCGACGAGCACGGTTGTTCTGCGGGGTCAGGAACGGGCGGTCCTTTCCGTGGAGCCTTCCGCTGGGGACGTGCGAGTTTCTACAAGTACTTCATTGAGCCCTTTGTGACCTCAAGAAATCCTCCCTGGTTCGACGCGAGGGGGGTTGCGGTCGGTCTGGCAGTAGGATTCGGTTGCCCGGTGGGAGGCCAGATCATAACCCTCGTCCTGCTGCGAATGATTTTCCGGTTCAATTCGATAATTGCCTTCGCATTTACCTGGGTCAGCAACCCCTTCACCATGATTCCCCAGTATTACTTGTACTTCTCCATCGGATCGTTTCTCCTCGGCAAGCCCTTGCCACTGAATCACGAAACGTTCAGGCAGCTTATGATGCCCTTGCTCGATGGCGGTTATTTTTGGGAGACATTCCACTCATTCCTCTCTCTGGGGTGGGAGTTGGTGACACGCTGGTTCTTGACCGGATCGATCCTGGCATCAGTGGCGGCGACCCTCGGGTATGTCATAGCCTATCAAGTTCAGAAATATCGATGCCGTCGAAAGGCCGAACAGATAGGAGTATCTTACGAAAGGCTCCTCGAAGAGCTCGAGGATTCGATCCGCGCCGGGCATGATCTGGATCATTGATCCTGCCCGAGAACAATCCTTTCGAAGCCGTTATCGTGCACGAAGAAGCCGACCAGGGAGCGCAGCTCTCAATCCGGCATGCCCGCGTCGATCCACTCGGCAATTTCTTTGATTTCATCGTTCGACAGGTACGGACCGCCCGAGGGCATGCGTCGGTACGCCCCAATAGGCCTTCGCAGAATCTTGACAAGGTTCGTTTCTTCCGCCCTATCGTTTCCAACCTTCTCTGGCTCGATCAGCACTTTGTCGTAGGGTGTGCTTTGGGCAAGCTCCTCCTTTGTCGCCCACCTGAGGTTACCCTCGTGGCTTGCTTTCAGTTTTGGTTCTCGGCCGTGTTCTTCCTCCCAGCGTACCAGTATCGTATCGAGTATCTCCTTTATTCTCGGCCAACGGACTGTGGACATCGCGTAACCTCCATTCTTGTACCCAAACGGTCAAAGCTTCTTAAAGAATAATAGTACCGCTCTCGGACCGACTCGTTTCCTGCCTCACAAGTGACCGAAGCGTAGCCCAAGGATTGCGGGAGAACCTCCATTCTTTCAATATGTTGAAAATATTGATCGCGAGAAAATCCTTCGCCCTGAAAACGACCTCCCCCCTTCACCGCTGGCGGGACCGGTCAGGTCTCCGCATACACGCGGCCGACCGCGTGACATAGTCGGATCCGCGCATGCCGGTCCCCGGGATTCAGCCGGTGAAGCCGAATGAATCGACCGTGTCCTGTCTGTGGCAGAGAAGCTGTCCGGGTAGGTTACCGGTGGCGTGCGACTCCTACCTGTTTGCAGTAAGGTCGGATCTTGCACCTGGAACAGAACGGGCTCGTGGGCCGGCAGATATTCTGGCCCCAGGTAACCAGCAGATCGTTGAACTCTATCCAGTATTTCCGGGGCAACTTTTTTCTCAGAGCCATCTCGGTTTCGTCGGGCGTCTTCGTCTGAACGTACCCCAGTCTGTTGCAAACCCTGTGCACGTGAGTGTCCACGCATACGCCGTACTTCCCGAATCCCAGAGTGATGACCAGATTGGCCGTTTTCCGCCCGACGCCTTTGAGTTGGAGCAACTCGTCCAGATCGTCGGGGACGTTTCCCCCGTGTTTCTCAAGGAGGTCCCGACAAATCCCCCTGAGCGTGCGTGCCTTGGTTTTGTAGAATCCGACAGGGAAGATCAGTTTGGCGATTTCCTCTTCGGGGAGAGCCAGGATCTCGGATGGGGTTCGGGCTCGTTCAAGCAGTCTTGCTGCCGCCACTCTCGTGACCTCATCCTTTGTTCTCAGGGAGAGAATGGTCGCGACGAGGACTTCAAACGGCTCGCGCCTCTGTCGTGAGACCTCCGTGACAATGGGAACCTGGAGACTGCGAACCTCTTCCCGGAGGATAGAGATTATCTTGTGGATATCAGGTTTGCCGGTTTGGCTGGCAGCTTTCAATAGGCGACACCCACGTTTCGCCGTACGAGATCGATGGTCCCCTGGGCTATTGATCGGGCTTTGTGCGCGCCTCTGGCCAGGACGTCACGTAAGTGTCCGGGATCATTTATCAGTTTTGTCCTTTCTTCTCGCGCTTCACGGAAGAAATCGAGGAGATAGCCCACCAACTCTTTCTTGAGAGCGCCGTACGCCGCTCCACCCTCTCTGTAGAGCCCCAGTACCTCCTGAACGCGCTCCGGCGGGGCGAAATGCTGGTATATCTGAAAGAGATTGCAGGTGTCCGGATCCTTGGGTTGGTCAACCGGCGTGGAATCGGTCTTGATGCTCATCACCTTCTGCTTGAGCGTGGGCTCATCCAGGAAGATCTCGATCGCGTTGTCG
>JARRRG010000306.1:0-4125 GCA_037380965.1 Deltaproteobacteria bacterium | reverse complement strand
GCGAGTCATCATGGCTGAGCCAGTAAAGTATGGACCATGCAGGTGGATAATAATTGGCAAAGAAATCCAGCTCGTCTCCCGGCATTACTCCTGAATACTGCATAACGAAAAGCATCGAGTCGGTCCGAACCGACTCAGGCAGGGATCTGCAAAGGGAGATGATTTCTTTGCCGAACCGCCGGTAAAAGTCGCTCTCCATTTTCGAAAGCTCACCTTTACCGAAGTCCAAGGTGCTGCAACAAAGCAGAAAGTCCCTGATGCCGGTTTTCCTTGCTGACATGGTAAGGTTCTTGTTTTTCCATCACCAGACTTCAGAGATCAGGAGATTCGAGTCTTCCCTGGGAGAACGTCGAATTGAGATGCTCCAGATCGTGGTGGAGCTCCATGTCACGAAACATTGTCTTCGCCTTCTGGAGATGCTCTTTGGCCGTGCTCTCATCCGCGTCCGGGAATTTACCGTTGACGGCACAGGGGCGCATGCCCATTTCAGCATAGGTCCTTGATAGCTGGGGACGTGCGCCAATGATTCCTCCTTCGCTGATGGCCTTGTTCCAAAAGTTGAAAGCGCTTTTACGGTCGTTGATCAACCAGTTGTACACCCCCATGAGACGATAGGAGTCGGTTCGATATAACGCGGCTTTCTGACACGTCTTGATCAACATCTCTCCCGATTTGAGAGCATTCCAACGAAATTCGGTCCCTTCTCTATGGCCGGCGGTCAGTGAGTCTTCGAGTCGATGCAGATAGTATTCAAACTGACTTCGATAGAAGAACGATATCTGCATCGGAGCCACCCTCACCTTAGACCTGATCTGGTCGGCTTTATCCAGCGACGCGCGAGCCTTCTCCGTTTCCTTCCCCAACAGGTGTATCATGGCCTCCAGGGAATGCATGCTCAGTTCGGATACCGTCCAGCCTTTTCTCTGGACCAGCTCGATTCCTCGATTCACTTCCGCGGTTGCTTCCCTCAGGTGGCGGCATTCAATGAGTAGGTGAGCATTCAGCAGATACTTCATGAGGCGGTAAATGTCATTGTCATAAGCCTCAGCGAATTCACTCAGTTTTGTAACCATGAATCTCGCGGTATTAAAATGCCCCTGGTGGATTTTCGGCAGGCCGTGCCAGTAGTAGTGCTGGGACGCGTAAAACGTTTCCCCGATTCTCAAGCTCCTGTTCACCAACTCTTCGTCGTACTCAGCGATCCCGTCCCAGCGGCCCGTCAAAAACAGGTTCTGGGTGTCCAGCAGATCGTATATGAGCCACTGCGTCGCGTTATCCGAAGCCAGCCTCGGCTTTACATAATCGAGGATTTTTCGACCGATATTGAGAGACAAACCGGTGAACGAGAAGAGTGCGCTGGCCCCCGCAAAGATCGCCATCCCCATTTCGAGCCGCGTAAGATCGAAATGCACCATTTTGCCGTAGAAGAAGAACGATTCGATCAAAAATCGCTTGGGGTTGATGACAACAAGGGCCTCGGCCCTCTTGTAAAAGAGGTCCACGGTCTCGGCCTCCCGTTGGGAGGGGAGCCGCTTGAACCACCACGAGGGAAAGTTGAGGGCGAGCAAGAATTTTGTGAAACTAGACAGGAACATGAACGCCGCTGATACGGCATTCGCGGGGAATTCGCCCCAAAAATATTTCAGGGCCTTATCGAAATGCACCACTGCTTCGTCGTAATATCCCCTGCTAAAGAGAGCGAATCCGATGTTCTTCTCACGCATGGCGACCGTTTCGGGATCGGCTCTGTGGCCTCGCTGCATTCGATAAATTCTGAGCGCTTCCTGGGAATGGTGGAGCGCTTCATTGGATGCAGCGGATCTCGAGGCCTCCTCACCGGCCTTGAACAGATATTCCTGGGCCTTTTCCCACATTTCCGCTCTTGAATAGTGGTAGGCGAGTAGGGCGAAGTACTCTTCGAGACGTCCTGCAAACAGTTGCTCAATGGCTGACCCCACCCGGGCGTGAAGAGTCTTGCGTTCGGTATCGTCAAGGTTCTCATAAATGGCTTCATGAGCCAGGTCATGATTGAACAGGTATGCGGCCTCTGATGTCCGGGTGTCCTCCAGGATCAATCCCAGCCGCTCGAGGATCGCCAGTTGTTTGCCAAGCTCGGGCGCGGGTTGGACGACCGCAAGCAGAACGCGGTGGAGAAAGCGGCGACCAACGACCGCGGCAACCTTCACCACCTCCCTCAGACGCGTATCGAGCAAGTCCACCCGGGCCATGATGATGCCCTGAATGGTCCGGGGAACGTTCATTGTCTCGACATCGGCGGTGAGCCGCCACTCGCTGGACAACGCGTCTCTGTACAACAGTTTTTCGTCAATAAGCGACCGGATGATCTCCTCGATAAAGAACGCATTGCCTTCTGCCTTATCAATGATCTTGTCGTCAAGGGCAGGGGGGTGGTTCTCATTATGGAGGAGGTTGGCAACCAGTTTTGCGCTTTGAGGAGGAGACAACGGCTGCAGACGGATCTCATCGTATCGATCGTGGTACGCCTGCGTGAGCCTCTCGAGTAATTGGGCCAGAGGGCTCTCCATGGCAGGACGGCTGACACCAAGCATGAGAAGTGGAACGCGGTACATCAGAGGAAGTAAATGCTCGAGCAGAAGCGCGGAGGATTCATCGATCCACTGAACATCCTCGAACACAAGCACAAGGGGCTGCCTCCGAGCGATCCTTTCAAAGAGGAGGCGTGAGGAGAGAAATACCTGGCGGCGCATGGCCTCACCCTTCAGATACTTGATCGGCTCGGCAAATTGTTCTCCCACGTCCAAAGAAATCATCGTCGCCAAGTAGGGCATTATCTCGGCCGCATTGTCTTTGAACAGGGCTCCGACTCGTCCCTGCAACTTTTGGAAGGCATCATCTTCGTCGTCCTGTTCCGTAATGCCTGCATACTCCCAAATAAGTTGCCGGAACAGCCCGTAGGAAACGACTTTTCCCATGGAACCGGCGCTCGCTTCCAACCATTGGACCGAAGGCGGCGGGTCCGCACCCATCACCTGATTACGCAGCTCGGCTACGAGGCGTGATTTGCCTATACCTGCCTCACCGATCACTGAAATAAACCGGCTGTGACCTTCCAATATGCGCTCGACGCGGCGTCTGATCGCTTCCAACTCTGCCTGGCGACCGACGAACCGAGAGCTCATCCCCCGCGCAGCCATGCGGCTCGTTTGAGAAGGTTCGGATTGGGCACGTAAGAGCCGGTAACTCGTGATGCCCTCCGCGTGACCCGGCACCTCGATGGGACCGAGGTTCTGGAACGTGAACAAATGGGAAATCAGCCGGTAGGTTTCCTGCGATACCAGGATTTCACCTTGCTTCGATGAATCCTTGAGCAACTTTGCCGTCTTGACAGTCTCCCCCATGAACACCAGTCGCTGATGCGCCCGGTCCCCGATCCGTACTGCGGTCACGTTGCCCGTGTCGATTCCGATGTGCAGGCCCAGCCGGAATTCGCACTCCGCACTGAACTCCTCCACCAGTCTCAGGCTCTTCACGGCCGCACGGCAGGCACGCTCTGCATCATCCTCATGCGTCACCGGCACTCCGAACACTCCCATGATGGTTTCACCGGTGAACTCGGCCATAAACCCGTCATACTGCTCGATGACCCGTCTGAAGCGCTCGAAACACTCGTTCAGCAGCACCGCCTCGGTTTGGGCGTCCATCGAGTCGGCATCGATTCTGAAGTTGGGGATTGCAGCGACCAGGATGGTAGCCAGCTTACACTCTGACGGTGAAACATTTTCAGGAGCATTAAGATCAGCCGATCCTTGAGAAACCCTGGTCGGGGCTCTGCGGACGGTTTCCTCACCACGGCCATCCGTCCGGGTCTCGGAGTCGGTCGGGGGTCTTTTGATGTCTTCGCCGCTGGTCATGGAACACCGCCGCATTCGAAGCTATGGGGGACCGGCTCAAAAAAGAGTTTCCGCCCAGTCGACCGCGACCCCCCCGGGGCTGCAACAGTCTCATGAAAGGAATCGGTCAGGCATTCTCGCCCTCGAGCACGCAATGAGCAGTCAACAGACTCCGGAGAGGCGAGCTTCGCCGCGGTCCGATGACTCAACGCAACATTTCACGGAATTGTGGTAGTTCTGCTTACTATACCGC
>JARRRG010000305.1:0-6305 GCA_037380965.1 Deltaproteobacteria bacterium | reverse complement strand
CCTCCAATCCCTTGTCCGCGTGCCGATCATGTTCGCCACGCACCTCGTCTCCCGCGGAACCGTGAGACCGCTTGCGGATCCGGCCGGCGAGGTTGCGTCTGCAGGATTCATTATTGAGAAGGAGACCCGTACCAAGGGCGGCTCCCTCGTCATCCTGGTTTCCCACCGGCCTCGCGAAGAAGTGAGAGCATGAGCTTGCCGAAGATGATCTGGGCGCTTCTTTTTCGCCTCTTCCCATGTCCCACTCCGGTGGGCCTCAGCCGCGTGGGCCACCCGACGAGCGACAGCCCTGTTCTCGTTACGTGCAATTTTTACCTGACCGTCAGGAGGTTGCGGGGCATACTGGATGATCGCGGAATAGACGCGTGGTTACTCGTGGCCGACTCAAAGGGCGTCAATGTCTGGTGCGCGGCCGGAGGCGACGAGCTCAATACTCATTCGGTCGTGTCCGTTGTCAAGACTACTGAAGTGGCTCAATTGGTCGGGCACCGCACGCTCATCCTCCCTCCGCTCGCAGCGCCGGGTGTTCTCGCGGCCGAGGTTCGCGCTCAGACAGGTTGGGCCACTCGCTGGGGCCCGGTACGTGCGACTGACCTGCCGCGCTATCTCGACTCCGGGCTGAAGCGAAGCGAGGATATGAAGCGGGTTACCTACGAATGGCGTGAAAGACTCGACACAGCGCTTGGCGCTCTTTTCCCGTTTTATTTCCTCGGCGCGGTCGGTTTTCTTCTCTTCGCCCGCGATCTGATTCTCAACTACCTGCTCGTCGCTGCGATTGCTTACCTGCTCTTCTTCCTGTCCTGCCCGTGGCTGCCCGGCAAACGAGGACTGACAAAAGTAGCCGTGCTTGAAGCGGTCCTGGCGGGAGTGTTTTTCGGAGGACTGTTCTTCGGCTTCGGAAGCTATTCGATGGGCGCGAGCCTGATCATAGCCATGATCATGCTGTTGATTTATGGAACCGAGCTCGGCGGGCTCGCGTCAACCCTGCCCAGCGACCTCGATCCGTTTCTCGCCCGGCTCGGATTGAGTGCCTTGGGCAATGTCTCCTTTGCCGGCACCGTGCGAACCGAGCTCCTGAACGGATATCGGGAGCTGTGCTACGATCGCGGCACGTGCATCGGTTGCCGCTGCTGCTATGAGGTCTGCCCGGTTGGCGTCTGGCTTATGATTGAAGAGAAGCGTGCCGTGCTCGCGCGGCCGGACGAGTGCACTGCGTGCCGAGCGTGCCTTGTCCAGTGTCCAACCGGCGCGATCCGGGCTCCCTTGGTCCATGCACCTTCATCGCGAGACGCGAAATGACAACGAACCGGAGCTGTTCGAACTGTTGACAAAAGAGTAATGCACAATTGGGTTGCCGCAGAGGATGGTTTGTGCGAACAGACCTCGCCCTTCGAAACTCCTTCCAGTGTGTTGCACGTATGAATGTGTACAAATCCCCCAACAAACGTACTGCCAACAGAAACAGGAAGCACATCCATCAAATGAGCCCCGCCCTTCAGACCCGTACCTGAATCGCATTCACCCACGGTGGCCGAGGGCGTTTGCCCGGCGAAGAGGGCAGCGCTGGTCAATCGCTCCCCAGGGCACTGAAGTGCGGACCTCCGATCCCGGGAGCCGGCACGGACCTGTTCACGGCTCGCGTGCGCCTGACCTCCTGCAAACGGTCAGATTCATAGTTCTCGCTCGATTCGTGAATTGGCCTGCCGAAGGAAATACCTTTTTGTGTCAAGTAGTTATCATGACCGGTGCCGTATTTCGGTCCGGGGTGCCTCAAATTTTCTGCCGCGGACCTCAATTTTTTCGGCACGTTTTCCCGCGGATTCCGAATTGTTCATTGCAAAGGCCGAGAGATTACGGTCGGACAGCCAGGTGGCTGAAATTCTCACTCTTATGAAGGAGGAATCAGATGAAACGTCTTCTTTATGTCCTTACGATTGCCGCGTTCATGTTCTCCGTTACAGCGGCGGTGGCTGCTGGCCAGGGCAACATGCAGCTCCAGGCCCAAAAGATGGGCAAGGCCGTGAATTGTTGCGTCAAGGGCAAATGCAAGAAGGCCCCGAGCGCGGCTGACTGCGCCAAGGCCGGAGGCAAGGTGGTCAAGGACTGCAAGGATTGTAAGTAGTTCTCCTCTCCTACATTGCAGGGCGCCGGAGCCGATGCGGTATTGGCGGTCGGCGCCCTTGCCATTTTTTGGTCGGTGGCGTGTTCCCGGGCGGAACGCCTCGACCGGGGTGAACATGCGGTCGCCGCGTGGGCGGTGCCCAAAAGGGTGAAGCAGGAGAGCCATGCTTCTGATTCGAGCCGGCCCATTGCCGGCGGATAACGGAGACCGAGAACCACAGCATCTGTCGAGAGTTTCTGAGGCCAATCGGGGCGAGGGTGCTATAATAGGCTGCAAGCCTTCCGCGGGCCCAATCGAAACCGCCGGGAGCCTTGCGTGCATGAAGAAAGAGCGTCAACGCCAGGATCAACTCGTGGTCCGGGAGTGCCTCTCGGGATCTGAGGCTGCCTGGCGAACATTCTATTCCAGGTTCGTCGGACTGATCAGGAGCATTGTTCAAAGACATGGCGGCCTCTCCGGGCAGGACGTGGAAGACGTAACCCAGTCCGCGTTTGTCGCTTTGGCAACTGCATTGGAGCATTATGATTTCGATCAATCGTTGCCGCGGTTCGTCACCGTGATCACCGAGCGGGTCATGGTTGACGAACACCGCAAGCTGACAGCCGCGAAAAGGTACTCGCCGACTCCCGTGTTGGCCTATGACGATGAGCTCGGGCAGGTGCAGGCAATCCCGGATTCCCGATGGGAGGGCCAGCAGGAATGCATGGAAAAAGCCGAACTGGTCTCCCAAGTGAGGGCCGCAATCCAGGAGCTGGGACCGGCCTGCCGTCGACTCCTGGAGCTCAGGTATTACAACGAATGCTCCTTCAGCGAAATTGCGGGCATCGTCGGTGACAGGGAGAATACGCTGAGAAGCCGCACGAGGAGATGTCTCGAAAAGCTGAGGGATAAACTGCGAACAGGTAAGCCAAGAGGACAAAGACGGTGAATAATTCAGGGCATCCCATACCGTGTGACCAGGTGGAAGAGCACCTGCTCGACTATCTGGAAAACAAGCTCTCGCCGGAACGGCGGGCCGCCATGGACGAGCACCTGCGTTCCTGCCCTGAATGCGCCGCACGGCTAGAGGGGCTCCCCGAGGCGATTCGAGCCATGAGAAACGCCCAAGCGGTGTTCTGCCCTAAACCGTGGGAACTGTACGAGTACGTTCACTACGAGCATGACCCCCAGGGCAGAATTGCAGCACACATCGTGCGCTGCGACACATGCCGCGAGCTGTGTGAGTCCCTTACAGGGGACGCGGGTAGAGAGCCGATGCCCGCGTCCCTATGGAACCGAATACAGGATCAGCTTCCTCAACCCGGCGGAAAAAGGCTGCGGCCACACGACCCGTCATCACGTCCGATCCAACGCCTCTTCGGCATGCTCAGATTCCCCGCTCTCGCGGCTGGAGCTGCGATCGCCGCTGTTTTGCTCGTCGTGCTCCTGTACCCCACGGAAAAGGTCTACCCCCCGATCGCATTCAGTTCCGTGACGTGGAAGGGAGTCCCGAAACCCAAATCATTCGATCCCTCGAGGCCTCGCGCTGCCATACTCCTGGTGCTCAGGAATTTCCCGGCACCATTACCGCAGAAAAAGGTCGACTCGTTCTACCAGGCTCTTGCACCTACCATGGAATTGTACAAACGCTTTCAAATTGTCTCGCCCGCGGAATTGACCCGTGCAATCGAGGAAGGGCAGGTCAAAGCCGACAGTAGGACCGCGGTGCTGCGAAGCCTCAACAAAAAACTGGGTGTTTCCACCGCGGTTGTGGTGACACTCATGCCCCGTGGACAAGGCATACGGATCCGCAGTCAACTCATCGACACCGCTTCGGGAACCATAAGTGCTGAGGAGACAGCGGAGCAGGTCACTGAAGCCGAGGTGCCGTCCAAGATCAGGCAGGCGGTGTTCCGGCTTCTCGGTCCAAGATCAGGCAGGCGGTGTTCCGGCTTCTCGGCTCAGACGGGAAGGGAGGTGCAGCAGGCGGCACGAGCAACGTGCGGCAGCGGCGGTGAGCCCCAAGACCGGGGTGGGAAGGTTTTCGTATCTTTCAGGAACACCTTCCGCTCTCCCGTGTCAAATCAAGACAGCAGAGGGCTGCTTTAACGAGAGGGTTTTCTCGATCTTACTCGTTCTGGAAAAGGGGCTGTCGCTCCACGCTCCGTTTGATGAAGATGGCATTTCCGTAGAAAGGGGGTTCTATGGTACCAGGTGGACTACCGTCAATCTCACGCTCCCCGACTGACGCCGGCAGAGCAACCTACCTCAAGATCGCTTCCATTCTTATCTGCTGCCTCTTTGTAATTATTGTAACGCCATCTCCCTCGTGGTCCATTAGCCGTCGAAACGCTGATGCGAGTATTCCCAGGCTCCAGGTCGGAGAGCTCTACGCGCTGGTGGTCGGTCTTTCGAGATTCAAAGATCCGAGGATTCCCAGGTTGGAGCGCGCGGACAAGGACGCACGAGCGTTCGGCGAATTTCTCGAGACCCAAAAAAGGGTCTTCAAAAAGACCCGGGTGACCTATCTCATAAACGAACAGGCTACGAAAGCGTCCGTCGAGAAATACCTGTATTACACATTGCCCAAGGCCGGCAAACACGACACGATCATTCTCTATTTCAGCGGTCACGGATCGTACGATCCGATGAGACCGAAAGAGTTCCTCTTTCTTCCCTACGGGGCGGAGCCGGATTACCTGGGCACCACCGCGGTGAAGATGAGCGGGCTTGAGTTTCTCAAAGGAATCGAGGCGGAACGAGTGCTGATCATTGCCGACGCATGTCATGCGGGCGGATTTTCTCAGATGAAGCCCAAGTCCCCGTCACAGTCGCTCAAGCTCTTTCTTCACGAAGCCCACAATTCTTCCGGTCGGGCGATAATCACCTCAGGCAAGGACGAGCAGCTTTCATGGGAGCTGCCGAACCTCAAGCTCAGCGTGTTCACATACAATCTTATCGAGGGCCTCAATGGTAAGGCGGATAGGGACCTTGACGGTGTCGTCACCTTGAACGAGGCGTACGAGTACACGTACGGCAAAACCAAAGACGAGACGGCAGGACACCAGCATCCACAGTTCGAGGGCCGGGTGGTGGGAGCCTTCCCCCTCTCCTATGTCGGTCCGTCCTTGCCAATCTCTGAATTGAGGAAGAGGGTGCTGGACGCTGCTCGATCCGGAGACATCGGCAAGATGAAGCAGCTCCTGAGAGCCGGTGTCGGTGTGAATACCCGCAATGAAGAGAATGAGACCCCTCTGATCATCGCCGCGCGTCATGGCAAGACCCCCATTGTGAAGCTCCTGCTCAACAAAGGCGCAGACATAGAGGCTGCGAGCAATTCACGCGTTACCGCGCTCACGGCCGCTTGCAGGAACGGTCACTCAGAGGCGGCCGAACTGCTCCTCAAGGAGGGAGCGAAGCTCAATATCAAAGAAGATGATGGGCTGAGTCCCCTCGCGCTTGCATGCCAGCACGGTCATTTGAAGCTTGCCAAGATCTTGCTCGATAAGGGCGCGGATATCAGGACCAGGACGAAAGAGGGAAAAACGGCACTGATCCTCGCAGCGGCCGGCGGTCACCTCGATCTGGTCAACCTGCTTCTGGAGCGCGGAGCGAACATCGGAACCCGGGATCTCTCCGGCAGCACCGCGCTGACTGAGGCTGCTCGACGCGGGCGAAGGAACGTGGTGCAGTTCCTCCTCAAGAAAGGGGCCGCCATCAGCGCCAGGCACGGAGGAGTGCTCGAGGACCGGCTCATGCTCGCTATTATGCGAGATGATCTCGGCCGGCTCAAGGAGCTGCTTCTCCAGGGAGCCAATGTCAACGCGGAGACAACATCCGATGACACCGCGCTCTCTCTGGCTGCCGGGCTCGGGCGTCTCAACATACTGAGATTGCTCCTCGCACGAGGAGCCCGGGCCGATTTTGTCACCCGAGACGGCCTGACGCTACTCATGTGTGCGGCCAGCACCGGCAACACACCGGTCCTGAAGGTCCTCCTTGACGGGGGCTCGGATGCGGAAGCCAGGGACTCACACGGCAACACCGCGCTCATGCTGGCGGCCTGCAACGGGTACGCGGCCGCGGTCAAGACCCTCACAGGCCATCGGGCGGATATTCATGCGCGGAACCGGGATGGGCGGACTGCCCTGATGATGGCTGCTGAAAAGGGTAACCTCGACGCGGTAAGAACCCTGATTTCGGC
>JARRRG010000304.1:0-4127 GCA_037380965.1 Deltaproteobacteria bacterium | reverse complement strand
TCCTGCTTCCCCGTGAAGTGCTGGTAGATCACCGAGTCCACCACCCCGGCCGACCGCGCAAACTCGGAGATCGACGAGCCGTCAAGGCCCTTCTCCGACATCAGCGCCTCCGCCGCGGCCAGGATCCGCTGCCTCGTGCTCGATCCCTCACCCTCCCCGGCCCTCGGCGAGGAATCGTCACTATGACCGCCGACCGACTGCATCACTTGCTCCCCGAACCACCTCCGTACAACCTCCGAAGCTCCGTCTTCAGGATCTTCCCCGTGCCTCCCCGGGGCAAGTCCTCCACAATTTCCGCTTCCCGCAATGCCTTGAAATGCGCCAGCCTCTCCCGGGTGTACCTCACGATATCTTCAGCCGTAACCTGTGAGCCCGATTGGAGCACCACCACCGCCTTGGGTATCTCACCCCACCGCTCGTCCGCCTTCGCGATCACCGCACACTCCAGGATCTCGGGATGGGAGTAGAGCACCTGCTCGATCTCGAGCGACGAGATGTTCTCTCCACCGCTGATAATGATATCCTTCATCCGATCTCGAATGTACAAAGACCCGTCAGGACCCATGGAAACGAGATCTCCCGTGTGATACCACCCGTCTCCGAGCGCCTCTTCCGTGGCTTCCGGCTTGTTCAAATACCCCTTCATCACCATGTCGCCCCGAACGAGCAGCTCGCCCACCGCGGCCCCATCCCACGGGAGCTCCTCCCCTGTCGGACTGATCACCTTGTACTCGACTCCCACGAGCGGAAATCCCCAGGTCTCGTGCGCACGATGCTGAAACGTCTCCGGATCGAGAGCACCGGGCAGCTCCGGTAACGCGATCAACGGACACGTCTCACTCATGCCGAATCCCCCGTGAACCACGCAGTCGAATGCCTTCTCCACCCGGGCGCACATGCCCGTGGGCGGAGGCGCTCCCCCGATCAGTATCTCCTGCACGCTCGACAGGTCGTACGAATCGAGCCCGGGAAACTCCAGAAGCGCGGTCACCATGGTGGGAACAATGAAAAATCGGGTCACCCGCTCACGCTCGATCAGACCGAGCACGCTCGCCGGATCGAACTTCTTGAGCATCACATGCACCCCACCCTTTGCCGTGAGATAGTGAGGGGTCCCCCATCCGTTCACGTGAAACAGCGGGATGAGATGAAGCTGAACATCCGTCTCCGCCACCGGCATCGTCGACATTGCAGCCAACGCATGCAAATAGAGATTCCGGTGCGTCAGCATTACCCCCTTGGGAGGACCCGTCGTGCCGCTCGTGTAGAACAGCTCCGCCATATCATCCTCTTCAAAGGGAAAATCAAAGGATGAACACCGAGGCTCAGAGCTCGCAGCCTCAATGAGATCCTCGTACAACCCGGCAATCCAGGAAGGCGGATCATCAAAGGGCTCGAGCAGGTAACACCTCTCAACCGACCCGATCTTCTCCACTATCGGCTCGATCTTGGGCAGAAAATCCGGATCAATGAACAGAATCCGCGGGGAAGCATCATTGCAGATGTACGCGAAGTCGCTCGATATGAGCCTGTTGTTCAGGGGAAGCAACACCGAACCCATCTTGACCACACCGTAGTAGCACTCGAGAAGCTGATGCGAATTGTACCCCAAAAAGGCGACCCGATCCCCCGGTCCAATACCAAGCCCCGAAAGCGCGTTCGCCAAACGGTTCACTCGCTCCCCCAACTCGAAATAGGAGTACCGCCTGTCTCCACACACCACCCCGGTCCTCGAACCAAACAGTGTTACCGCCCTGTCAAGAAACCGAACCGGCGTCAGCGTGATGTTCATGCTTCCCTCCCGCACAATGGCCTAGGTCTTGTCATAGGTAAACCAGCTTCAGTCCGGCTTTCGCCCGAGATGATTGGCATCGAATCTCTCTTTCAAATTGAGCTGAGGCATGAAACGCTCTTCGTGGTCCTTGCACATGATTTCCTGAACCTGAAAGCAGAGGTGATTCCCGGTCAGGTCCATAAACTGGTGCGGTCCAATCGGATGGTCCAGACCGACCTTGCATCCGGTATCCGCAACTTCGGGCGACGCCCCCCTTCTTCCGCCAACCGGTTTGCCTCAACCAGCATGGCATGGAGAATGCTATTCCCTCCAACACCCGGCACATCCTTGACCCTGGCGGATCTTGCACCGATCTCACCACAGATCTCTATCATGCGCCTACCGTGTCCTGGTCCCTTTCCATCCCCCAGATAACCCCACCAGCTTCACGATCGACGCGGGAGAGAATATGTGGGCTCCAATGAAGAGCGGTCTGCGCACGGTACGAACGGTACACGCCATCCGGGCGATGGGTAGACTCGAGGTGTTTGCCACAGACACACAAGCGCTGAAGCTTGCTTGTCTTCGGGGGACTTCCCCTTCCGGATGCCCTTGTGTACTACCGTTCCAGTCGCGCTCTGCCCTGTTTGGCCAACCCGAGCGCCGCGTTCTTAAGCGCCACCTGCCTCTCGGCTATTGCGAAGCAAAGCGCTATCTCGGCACTCATCATTCGCGCAAGGACAACACCTACATCCCGTCCGGCCGCAGTGCGACCGAGGGCATGGTTCCGATCTCCCGGATCGATCCTCAGTATCGGCCCGGAGAGCGTTTCCGCTTCTTCCACAATGACGGCATCACAACGGACATCATGTATCCTGGGCATCGTACCTGGAGCTCAACGAGATTATAACCAAATTCGGCTTGAATCATTCACTGAACATGCTTCTTTGCTTTTCGAGGTGGTGAGGCGAAGTCAGGCTCGACGTACGACCGCCCCCTTACTGCCTCAGGCCCTTCTGTTCGAGGGACGGCGTGTTCACGGGTCAAGGGCTCCAATCTATACTCTCCCGCAGCTAACCGATCTGCGCTCCTCAGAGGGGTCATACCGCCGAGGCTCGAGAAACATCCGTCGAGAAAGGAGGAGCGATGATCTTAACATCCCCTTGGCGAGGCTATCAATCGTACGAATTGATGTCAAGCAGAAAACTCGCTCCGAATACCATTCTCCCCATTCGGCATTGAAGGACGATTCACGGAAAGCACGAATGCACCGCGGCGTTGACCGGACCGGACGCCTTCGAGATGATGATTGGCAACACGTTGTCCCGTGCATGGCAAATGAGGAATGGAGGCACCATTCATCTCGTTCCAAACGCGATTCCGTACCACTTGCCGTGTGTCTTGACACAGGATAATCTCAAGAGAAGACGGTCTTCGTACGCATCCTGCTTTTCAGTGATCGGAGCGAAGAACCTCGCGGAGTGCTTGCGATGGAGCCTGGTATGAACTGCCGTTCCTGTCTGATGATGCTGTGTTGGTTGATCTGCGGCCTGATCTTTTCGATTACAGCTCAGAGTCGAGAACCTGAGCAGCTACACCTTCCCCCGATCGAGCCCATGGCGCTTACTCCAACAGGGAGACTCAGCTTCCCGCCTATCCGTGAATCTTCCGGTCTCATCAAAAGTCGTGTGTGGCCCGGTGTTTTCTGGACACTCAATGATTCCGGTAATCCCCCCAGAATTTTTCCGGTGCATCGTGATGGGAGCATCATCGTGCCCGCCTATGCAAAAAGGTCGTTCAGAAAGTACGACGGAACAGCCGTGCAAGGGGCAAAGAATGTAGATTGGGAAGATATCGCCGCGGACGACAAAGGGAATCTGATCATTGCGGATATTGGCAACAACAATCGTACACGGAGAGATCTGGTCCTCTACATCGTGCAGGAGCCAAACCCGTACAAATCGGGGGTAACCTCAGTACGGTCGAAAGTCTTTTTCCGTTACCCGCGTGATAAGGGAAAATCGTCTGAGAGAAAGAACTTCGATGCGGAAGCTATTTTCTGGGCGCGGGGCCACCTCTATCTCCTGACAAAAGACTGGGCCGGCACCGGCACGCGGCTCTACCGGTTCGACTCGCTTCGTCCCCTTTCGATGAATCCACTTGCCCTGGTTGGATGCTTTGACTTTGACGGTGTCGTTACCGCAGCAGACGTCACGCCTGACGGCCGACGCCTCGCGGTGCTGACGTACAACGCGGTCTGGCTATTCGAAGTCGGCGAAGCATCTGATAACTATTTTAAAGGCGCAATCAGGTGGTTACCTATGAGGGCGGGTCAATGTGAGTCCATCACGTT
>JARRRG010000303.1:0-4132 GCA_037380965.1 Deltaproteobacteria bacterium | reverse complement strand
TCATCATCACCGGTTGTCTCATGCACTGGCCGGAGAAGTTTCCCACATGGTTCGACTGGGCGGTCGGCTGGCACAACTGGTTCGGAATCGCGGCGGTGATCGCCTTCCTCATCTGGCTGATTTACAACCTGGCCACGAAACGCATGACCCAGTACATCCCGAGAAGAGGTGAGATTCCCCGCGGAATGATCAAGCAGGCCAAGTTCTACGGGTACGGCATATTCAAGCATGAGCCCCATCCCTATGCGCCTACTGAAGACAACAAGTTTAACCCGTTGCAGAAGATCGCGTATCTTCAGTTTCAGGCAATACTCTTCCCGATTCTGTTGATCACCGGTATTCTCTACATGTGGCCGGAAACCTTCAGAGGAGTGATTTCCGCAATAGGTGGCATGACGGTGCTCGGCATCGTTCACTACCTGCTCGGAGCCCTCTTCGCGTCGTTTCTTGTGGCACACCTCTACCTGGCAACCACGGGAGAAACGATTGGTGAAAACTTCAAGGCCATTATCTTCGGCTACGGTTTGAAGTCGGAACACGAAGAACACGAAGAACACGATTAAGTCGCGTTGTTCGGGCCTTCCAAGGGCGGTTCTCTCAAGGGACCGCCCTTTCTTGTGTACGAGATGGGGGAATTTCTCACCGTTCAAAGAGAAAGGTGTTCCGTGAGTGCGAACGAGCAATCCAAGGGTCGAAACGTCCGTCCGCCTCGATCCTAGCGCTTTCCGAAAGCTCCGGAAATGAGTTCGGCCCAGTTGTCCTTTCCGGGCTTGGGAGGTGGAGCGATGTGGGGGAATTTTTTGATATCAGTTTGCCCACTGAGTCCAAAGAGCAGGCTTAGCTCGCGGGTGATCGGCGTGTCCCGGAAGTCGACGAATCTGAGGAGCCGTCCCAGGTTGAGATCCCACCAGTCATTCTTAAGGTTAATGACTTCGGGAATCTTGAGGTGACTGCCCCGGTTCAGGTCCCACGTATACTCGGCAAAGGGCCAGAATCGGTAACGTGAAAAGACCAGCATGCCTTTTCGATAGCGCTTCTGTATGGTACTGACCAGGAGAAATTTGCGCTCCGTGAAAACCTCGTCGTCACCGACCGATACGTAACCGGACCCGGTTCCTGTTTCCGTGCCTTTCCGCAGGTCCTTCTTTTGTGAGTACACGAAGAAGATGCTCAACTCCTCGATTCCTCCGCCGGTGCCGTAGGTGAGAAAGGGCCGAAAGCTATACCTGTGGTGTCCCGAGGGGTAGTGATGGTAGTAGGTGATGAACGGCCAGAGTATGTCAGTGGAGCAGGAGACCGGGGTGTCCTGTCGGATGTACAGGGGAAAGGGCAAAGCAAGATACGAGTAGGCCTGGGGGGTGCCCGGATACTTATCGATCTTCTGGAAGAACGGCCAGGCTACAAACCAGTTGAAATAGTCGCCTCGCACGGCATCCTTTCCAAAAAGAGGCCAGACCTTCAGAGACGATCTCCCGGGACTGTCTGCATAGGTGATGAGAGGCCACAAGAGACGAATGGTTCTCGCATCGTCGTCCGTGCTCTCGTAGTAAAGAGGGAAGAGAAAGAAGAAATTGCTGTCTACCCCGTACCGTCGATACGTGTACCCGTAAAACGGAAAAAATCCCCAGTACCATTGTCCGAGGTCCGAGCGTCCCTCAAAAAGAGTGAGACACCGGGAGTAGCCGTCGAACGGCGGTATTTTGGACCAGCGGCTCTTGAAGAACGGGGTGAACCTCAACTTGCTTTGGAATCTCGATTCCTCACGGCTGCCGAACGGATAGAAAAAGTCCACTCTTTGAAAGGCGTTCCCAACTCTGGTGTGAAGGAATAGAGGAGGCAGGCCCCAGCTTTCACCAAGGGTCCATAACCGATCCGGAGCGTGAGGATTGATGGTTCTGATGGTCAGATCCGGGTCCACTGCGAAAAGGGTTCCCGGCGTGGTCATTCGGATGAAGTTATAGGCCGAGCCGAGCGCGTGGTGAGCTTGCAGCGCCAGCAGGCAAGCGGAAAACGCGAGAATGAAAATCAGGCGGCACCCCGGTCCGCCAGGCCGGGTCGAAGATTGGAGGTGCTCACAGCGTTTACTCCCGGATTTCATGTCCCTAATTCCATCCCCGCAGGACTCACGCTCAATGCCTCGTTGCCTGCCTCCGCGGCGCGCAGGCCCGAGGGCCTTACCTGAACACCGATCCCAGGATAATTGCGAGGGTGCTCACCGGGGTCGCCTCTGCAACGTCCTCGGCCGTCTTGTTCATGTTGCGAATGGCTCGCCGTGTCTCAAAATAGATCTCCGGATCATTAATCAGGCGGCTAATGGTTCCCGGTCCGTACTGAATGCGATTTGAGAGTTGCCGGACATCTCTGATGAGAGAGGTTGCCTGCCGGTAGAGGGATTCATCGACTATCAGTTTGCCCAGGGTTCCGCGTCCGGAGCGGACATCCTCCGTAACCCTCTCGAGGTCTGTGGCTACCCGATTGAACTTCTTCCCTGTCTTGTCCATGCTGCCGGAGAACCGTTCAAACCGGTCCACGGTCTGATTAATTTTGTCCTGGTTTCGGCTGACCAACTGATTCAGATGTTTTGTTGTGCTGTCCAACCCTTCGATCGTACTGTTGATCTTTCCCTTGTTTTTCTCCACCAGGTTCTTCATATCTCCGAAGAATCTTTCGGCATTCACTATTGTCCGATAGGTCTTCTGCGCCCCCTTCTTGTCAATCATTTCCTCACGAGCCGAACGCGCGAGGACTTTCAAATCCTGGGCGGCAATACCAATGTTTTCGACAAGCTTCTCCGTGTCCATCGGTTCGTGAACGCGGGCGATCACATCCCCGTTTTTCAGCTTCCGCGCGTTTGGCTTGCCGGGTTGAATGACCAAGTATTTGTCTCCGAACAGTCCCTGGCTCCTCAACGTAATGCTTGAATCTGCTGGAATCGCATTCTCGTACCCTTTCCTGATCTCCATAGTCACGAGGGCCTTGCCGGTGTCTTTATCGAATTGGACATCCTTGACATTGCCCACCTTGATCCCTGCGATCTGCACCTGCGCACCTTTTTTTAATCCGTCCACCGAGTCGAAATAGGCCTTCAACTCGAAACCTTTTTCAAGGCCCACTCCGACGATCGAAAACCATGCATAGACGAAGATAGCCAGGCAGACCAACACGAAGACGCCTACTTTGGTTTCCAAGGTGAACTTGTTCATGAGGAGACCCGCCTTCGTGAATCACTCAGCATGAATCGGTCCTTCCAGGGAACCGGTAATAAACTGCTGAACGATTGGATCGGGGTTGTTTCTCATCTCTTCGGCCGTCCCTCGAGCTACAATCCTTCCATCCCAGAGCATCATTATTTCGTCGGAGATGTGGAAGACTCCTTCGATGTCATGGCTGACTACGACATAGGTGATCGACCTCTCGTGATGTGTCCTGACAAGCAGCGCGTAGATCGCAGACCTTATTATTGGATCGAGGCCAGTCGTCGGCTCGTCGAAGAACACGATCTCCGGATCCAGAGCCAAGGCCCTCGCAAGACCGACCCTCTTGCGCATGCCGCCGGAGATCTGGGCCGGGAGTTTTTCAGCGTGGTGAGAGAGTCCCACAGCAGCAAGTCTGGCTGTGACGAGCTCCTGTATCTCTTTTTCTGAAAGACTCGTATGCTCCCGAACCGGAAACGCCACGTTTTCACTGACGGTAAGAGAATCGAACAGAGCACCCTCCTGAAACAGGACCCCGAACCGACGCCGCATCCTGTTGAGGTGGGTTGCGCTCATGTCGACCAGATTCTCGCCATCGATCACAATCGTTCCTTTGTCTGGACGCTCCAGCCCGATCAAATGTTTAAGAAGCACTGATTTTCCACCACCAGAACGTCCTATGATACTGGTGACGGTACCCTTGGGTATTTTGAGACTGATCCCGTCAAGCACGATCTGCTCGCCATATCGCTTATGGACGTTTTCAACGACGATCATTGGTCAAGTCCGCGCCATCTCCGGCCGTGAATCAGAACAGCAGAGCCGTCAAGAAATAGTCTGATGCCAGAACAAGCAGCGATGAGGCGACCACCGCGCGAGTCGTGGCTTTCCCTCCTCCCACTGCTCCTCCGCTCACGAAGAAGCCTTTGGAGCAGCTC
>JARRRG010000302.1:0-4134 GCA_037380965.1 Deltaproteobacteria bacterium | reverse complement strand
AGTGTGGCTGCATGTGCCTCCAGCCTTCACGACAGCTCGCGGGCAACAGAACTTTTGGGCATGACGAGCAGACTGATAGATTGATGTTGTCTGGTGGAGCGCCCGTAAGGTATGCTGGCCGAACGCGACCTGATGTGACTTGAGACTTGCCGCGGAACTAACCGAAAGGACGTCACAACGTGCGTGCGCGGAAAGAAAAGGAATGCGCTGCACGGTCCCGGATGCTATCGGTGGTCTGACAGTCACAAACGCGGGCCGTGCAAGGGTAGACGGACCTTTATCAATCCGCCCGGGAGGTGCAATCATGTTCAAAGAAGAAAGAGAAGATTCTCTTTTCGAATGGTGCATGCTGGGGAATGTGGGAGAGGGACGCCCCAACCTGGGCTTCACCACGGACGTCAGCGTGTACCGGTTGATGCAATACGCGCTCAGAGACACGCTGATAAAGGAATTCGATACCGCGACCGCGGACAGGATATTCTATCAGGCAGGTGAAATGTCGGGCAAAGCATTCTACGATAATCTGGTCACCAGGAAGGACAGTTTTGAAACCTTTATTGCAAACCTTCAGGAGCTTCTGAGAGAATTAAAGATCGGCATCCTCAGGGTGGAGAAGTCGGACCTCGAACAAATGACGTTCACGCTCACGGTGGCTGAGGACCTGGACTGCTCGGGCCTGCCTGTGTGCGACGAGACGATCTGTACCTATGATGAAGGGTTTTTCAGCGGCCTTCTATCCGCGCACACCGGCAGGAAATTTGTCGTGAAAGAAATTGACTGCTGGTGCTCGGGCGACAGGGTTTGCAGGTTTGATGTAAAGCCGGCTTAAAAGGGAGAGCACCATGCTCACAGTGGAAGAGCAACAGATCGATAAGATCACGGAAGCCTTTTATCTGATGCTCAAGGGCAAGAAGCCTTCATCCATAAGCCTCCCGGAAGACTATCCGGACAATGAAATCAGACAGACGGTGAGCTATATCAACCGGTTCATAGAAGAATACAACAAGGGGACGGAGCTCTTATCGAGCATATCCAGAGGGGAGCTTGATTTTGAGGCCGGCAAGGGACAATCGGTCATGCACCAATCACTCAAGAATCTGCAGGCGAACCTGAGACATCTCACCTGGAAAACCCAGCGTATAGCAGACGGAGACTTCAGCCATAAAGTGGATTTCATGGGAGAATTCTCAGTTGCCTTCAACAGCATGACCCAGCAACTCAAAGACTCGTACGAACAACTCGTTAAACTGAACGAGGAGCTGGATCGTCGCAACCAGTTCATTCGAAACACCTTTGGCCGTTACACGAGCGCGGATATCGTGGAAACACTCCTCGATGCACCCGACGGACTCAAGCTCGGCGGAGAAAAACGCGAAGTCACGCTGCTCATGTCCGATATCCGCGGTTTCACTGCCCTTGCCGAGCGACTCGAGCCCACCGACGTGGTTGCCCTGCTGAACCATTACCTCTCGGCCATGGTCGATGTGATCCAAGAAAATGAAGGAACCATCGATGAGATTATCGGCGACGCGATCCTCGTTATTTTCGGCGCTCCCACGGCCATGCCGGACGCGGCCCAACGTGCGATACGCTGCGCCCTTGAGATGCAGAAGGCTATGCGAGGCGTGAATATACACAACCGCCAAAAAGGTTGGCCGGAGATCGAAATGGGGATTGCCCTGCACACCGGCGTGGTGGTGGTAGGCAACATTGGATCGACGAAACGAAGCAAGTATGCCGTTGTTGGTGGAACGGTCAACGTGACGGCACGGATCGAGAGCTTCACCGTCGGTGGGCAAGTGCTCGTCTCGCCCGGCCTGATTCGTGCAGCCGATACGGGGCTCATACTCGGTGACGAAATAGAGGTCCATGCCAAAGGCATGCCGGAGGCCCTCAGATGTCATGAGTTGCTGGGCCACAAGGATTATCCCGATCTGGTGCTCGAGGAGGAACACGAAGACTGCACCACTCCGGCCCAGCCTGTGCGCCTCACGTACGTTCATCTGACCGACAAGCATCTCGATGAGCAGACTCAGCCCGGCACCCTCGTCGGCTTATCGCAGCGACGGGCAGTTCTCGAAGCAGCGGGACCGCTTGCTCGTTACACCAACATAGTGTTGAGGTTGGAGGCAGCGGCTGATGACGAAGAGAACCCGGAATTTTACGCCAAGGTGATCCGCGCGCTCGACGATTCACGCAATGTCTATCTCCTACACTTTACGTCAGTTCCACCCGGTACGCGGGCGCGATTGGACGGGTTCCTGACCGGGGCCGAGGGATCGTGAGTCATGCCTGATCAACATGATCCAGTGCCCTGTTCGGTCGCCCTTTGTACACGGCCTACGTGTTGGTACGAATGTGGATGTCCCGCTGAGGGAACGGGATCTCTATCTTCTGTTTTTGGAATTCCTCGTTGATCGCCAAATTGAGATGATGAATGGTGCGCCCTCTCTGTGCCGGTAGATCGATCCAGCACAACAGCTCAAGCTCGAGAGATGAATCGCCGAAGCTTCGGAAACGAATCCGTGGGGCCGGATCGGACAAGACCGTTTCATTGTGCTCGGCAACCGTGAGCAAAACGCTCTCCACCTTTCTCAGATCGGAACCATAGGCCACTCCCACCTTGATCCGAATCCGAGACATTGAAACCGGAGCACTCTCGTTGATCAGCTTGGCATTGGCGATCACCGAGTTGGGAATCGATATCAGGATGTCATCCCTCGTTCGAATACGGGTGCTTCGAAGACCCACTTCGGTGACCGCACCTCGTTCGCCTTCAGGGAGGTCAATGTAATCACCAAGATTAAACGGCCGGTCAAGAATGATCATGATGGTGCCGATAATATTGGATAGCGCCTCACGGCCTGCCAGTGCAACCGCGAGGCCGCCGACGCCCAGTCCTGTGATGAGCGAGTATGTGGGGAGACCCAACCGGCCGCCCAGATCTATTGTCATCACACCGACAATGATCACCGTCACGATTTGACAACCGAGGCGAATGAGCTGATCATCCACCCCGCCCTGGGCAATGCCGCTCACCGAGACAAAGACCTCCGCGATTCGATTGAGCACCGCACCAATCAACCAAATCCGCCCCGTATAGGATATGACCAGGAACACCAGTGCAATCGGCAAATACACGTCGGCATTGAGAAAGCGCAAACCGTAAACGATAAACCATAGGCCGATTCTTGCGAACAGGATCACCGTTACGGGCAGAATAAGGCCGCCCAGCGTATACTTCAGCCTCCAGGAGTGTTTCTCGTCCAAAAAGCCGAGGGCCTCACTGCTCCACTTATAGAGCAACAGGATTACTCCCGCGGCGATGCAGCAATAGAGAACCAGCCCCATCCATTGCCATACGGCCTCGCCGTACAGCTCTGCCCTGCTCCAGTTCGGCAATCGCTCGATGAACTTCTTGGAAAAAATCAGGCTGCCCGAGGTGCTCAGTTGGTCCAGGAGGGCGCCGTGTCCGGATGTGGGCGAGTACGGCAGATTCTTCACTTTATCGTAATACGCTTCTGCATTTCTGACCGTATCACACGTAAAGAGGAACCGTGGGACCGATGACTTGTCTTTCACGAGCGCAATGGTGATCTCCGTGTACGGGATGGTCCAACTCGAGATATGCCCGGTTCGGACGGCTTTGGCGTCAGGAATCTCATCATAGGGGGGTAGTTCAATGCGATCCAGTGTTTCCTTGAGATACAGGGTCGTATAAAAGCCCATCACGTACCTCAGGGCAGGTGGAACCTTCTCAAGATTGAGGCACCGGGCCGCCCGGTTATCGAGAGCGCTTGCCTCGTCCCGGCGGCCCGCCTTGTATGCACGGACAGCATCAGTCATGTTGCCGAGGAACGTTTTGAGGGTCGCCCTCGGACTCGACGTGTCCGGTGGGGCCAATGGATGAACCGCGGGCCCGGCATTGGCGATAGTGCAAACCGTCCCGAAAAGCAGCGCACATATGAGGGAAAGGATGAAACGTCTCATTGATCCAGACCAATATCAAAAAGTATTATTTTACCAGGTTTCCGCGCCACATTGCACGTCCAATAACGTGAATACCTCTTCATTCATCAGTGTAGCCCGCGGTTATAACAAGTGTCCAAAAAGATGTCCGATTCGCCTTACAGA
>JARRRG010000301.1:0-4139 GCA_037380965.1 Deltaproteobacteria bacterium | reverse complement strand
CACAAATCCCCAGAAACTCAGAAATTGCATAGCCAGCGACACCTTCCAGTCCATCAATGGACCGATCAAGTTCTCGGGTCTCGAGAATACCCAAACGCCGAGCATGATTCTCCAGTGGCAAAAGGGCACGTTGGAGATCGTATGGCCCAAATCAGTGGCCACTGCAAAACTTGAGTTCCCGAAACCCAAGTGGCCCAAATAAGCCGGCGGGTGCGAGGAACAGGGTATGAAAGGCGCGGGGTGGCTTTCCCGGCTGACAAGGGGCTCCCCGCACCTTCCTTCATGGGCTCTACCGGTGAGAGCCTATTGCGTGTCCGGAGAAGCGGATCAGAAAGTGATAGTGATGTACCGGCCTGCACCACCACCGGTGATCCTCACCTGATTGATCAGCTCTCGTTGGACTCGGAGCCTCCTTCCCGGCAATAACCCGGCTGAAGCCCCCGTTCATTTTCGGGGCCGTGGAGGAGGTGATCCTGAGATCGGTTCTTACCATAACCGTCGGTTTTGTTGTGTTCGGGGTTCGCGGCCCGTACGCCGTGATGCTTGCGGTGAGGCTGACCGAAATGATTCGTTACCTCATCATAAACCTCGCGATCAAAGGCCCGGAGACACATGCAAAGCCTTGAGAGGAGCGAAGCTATGAAGCCAAAAGGTACTCCAGGCATGATGGTCATGCTTTCAGCGCTCGTGTTGGCCGCCTTTCTGTGCATGAGCCTTCAGCCGGCATCTGCGGCCGACGACATCAGAGTGGGCTTTTCCATGTCTCTGACCGGCAGGTATGCAGCGGGTGCCGCGGGCCAGATGCAGGCGTACAAGCTCTGGGAACAGCAGGTGAACAAGGCCGGCGGCCTCAAAGTCGGCAACAAGAGACGGCCGGTGAAGCTCGTCTACTACGACGACAAGAGCCAGGCCCAGACCGCGGTCAAAGTGTATGAAAAGCTGATAACCCAGGACAAGGTGGATGTGCTTCTCTCGCCGTGGGGCACGTCAATCCACTTCGCGGTGGCTCCCCTGGCCGAAAAGTACAAAGTGCCCATCGTCGGCAGCACCGCGGCCTCGGTGAAACTGCGGGACATCAAGACCAAGTATTTCTGGTTCATTACCTCGTGCCTGCCGGATAAGCAAATGCAGGCGCTCGTTGACTTGTTGAAGAGCCTCAAGGTCAAAAGTGCGGCGGTGATCTACGCTCAGGAGCTCTTTCCCCGCGAGAACCTGCAGTTCCTCGAGCCGTACCTCAAAAAGGCAAAGATCAAGCTCCTGTTGTGCAAGGACTATCCCATGGCGGCCAAAGACCTCACCAGCCTCCTCACCCACGTGAAGGCGAAGAAGCCTGACGCAGTGATTGCGCTCTGCTATCCCGCGGGTGCGTTTACCGTCACGACTCAGGCACAAGAAGTGGCGCTCAATCCGAAATTCTTCTTCGAGTTGGTCGGCCCGGCAACCGTGGTTTTCGGACCAAAGTTCGGGAAGTCGACGGAGGGAATCAGCACGATGGGGCATTGGAGTCCCAAGGCAAAATGGCCCGGCGCAAAGGAATTCTTTGATGCGTACGTTGCGGAGTTCAAGAAGAGACCGGATCCACTCGATTCGGTGCTCGCGTACGTTTCGTGTCAGATCATGCAGCAAGCGATCGAGAAGGTGGGGCTCAATCACGAGAAGCTCAGGGATTACATCGCGACCCACAAATTCAGCACGATCAATGGGCCCATCAAATTCTCAGGTTTGGAAAATACCGAGACGCCGAGCATGATACTCCAGTGGCAGAAAGACAACCTGGAAATCATTTGGCCCGAATCCACTGCGACCGCGAAACCGCTGTTCCCGAAGCCCAAGTGGCCAAAATAGGTGAAAGGCTCGGCCGTTAAAACCGAAGGTTTTCAGCGACGCAAACAGGGATGGCGGGCATCCCGCATGATCGCGGGACGCTCCGCCATCGTTCATGGTGGAGCCGGCATCGCTGTCGGCTCGCTTAAGATCTCTTGTGGCTTTTCGGATATGCATGTGTGATGCCACGAGCACTGCCATGCACCGATCGCGGGGCCCTATGGATTGGACGAGAATATTACAAGTCATATTTACCGGACTGATAATCGGCGGCATTTACGCCCTGATCGCGGTCGGGCTCAACATGATTTACGGGACCATGCGGCTCCTGAACATCGCCCACGGCGAAGTGATCATGATCGGGGCGTATGTGACGTTCTGGCTGTACACGCTGTACGGAATCAGTCCACTGGTTTCATTGGTGATCGTGGTGGGCGTCGTGGCTCTGATAGGGGCTATCGTCTGCCGGACGATCTTCATGCCCATAATTGAGACATCGGAGTCGGTGGGAGTCCTCGAGTCCAACTCTCTTCTCATTTTCTTCGGCCTTTCGATCATCCTCACCAATGTGGCTTCACTGTTATGGACCACGGACTCCAGGGGATACTCGTACATGACCGGGGTGGTTCATGTGCTCGGCGTTCCGCTCATGCAAAACAGACTGGTTGCGCTGGGCTTGTCCTTCGGCGTGTGCGTGTTTTTCTATCTGTTGCTTCAGAAGACCATGCTTGGGAAAGCCATCAGGGCCTTGATCCAGGACCGGGACGCGTCCCTGTTGGTCGGTGTAAATCCGAAAGTGATCTACTATTTTTCATTCTGTGTCAGCTTCGCGCTGGCCGGTCTCGCGGGGTGCCTGGTGAGCATGTACTATGAGATCACCCCCTTCATGGGCATGCCATATACCATCACGGCCTTCATCGTGATCGTGCTTGGAGGCCTCGGAAACATTATGGGCAGCCTCGTGGGCGGCGTGCTTCTCGGCATGGTCGAGACGGTCGGAGTGAGCATTACCTCGCCCGGTTGGCGGCCCATATTGAGCTACGCGATCTTCATCCTGATTATCGTGATCCGCCCCAAGGGTATTTTTGGAAAGGGAGTGTACTGATCAGTGGCCGGACGCCGCTCCATACTGGGATCCTCCCTCGTATTGATTGTTGCCCTGGGATTGTTCCCTCGATTTGCAACCGATTACCACGTGTCGGTCGTGCTGGACTGTCTCATGTGGGTCGCGTTGACCGAGAGCTGGATCATCCTGTCGGGGTACACGGGGTACATATCCCTCGGCCATTCGGCCTTCTTTGGAATGGGAGCCTACTTCATGGCCTTGACCTGGCCGAAGCTCCCCTTCATCCTCGGAGCGCTGCTCGCGGGAATCGTGAGCTCGGTGTTTGCCGTGGCGATCGGTTTCATCGTTTTCAGGGTACGCGGCCCGTACTTCGTCATCCTTACGCTGGGGCTGACCGAATTCATCCTCCATGTGGTCATCAACCTCGAGATTAAACTCGGGGGAACCGTCGGCCGCATTTTGATGTCCGCGCCCGACCTCGTGACGCTCTACTATGCGATTCTCGCGGTGGCCGTGGGCGCGACAATCGCGGCCTATCTGGTGAAGAACTCGAGGTTTGGAGCAGGCCTGTTCAGCATCAAAGAGGACGAGGACGCTGCCGGCGCGCTGGGAGTAAACACCAGCCTTTACAAATGGACGGCCTTTGGTATCAGCGCGTTCTTTCCGGGAATGGTCGGGGCAATCATGGCGCTGAGGCACTCGTACATCGATCCGTACACCGTGTTCGATCCGATGGTCTCCTTCCAGGTGATCGTCATGGCATTCCTCGGGGGAATGGAGGATGTGGAGGGCGCGATCACCGGAGCCGTGATCTTGACGCTCGTTTCGGAAGCCCTGTGGGCCAGTTATCCCTATTACTACATGATCATGCTCGGAGTGATTATGATCCTGATCGTCAAAGTCATGCCTCTGTGCATTATTTTACCCTTTAAGCGCTTATTCCTTGCGGAGCGTAGTGGAAGCCGTGGCACTGCTTGAGGGACACGCGGTAGACATGGATTTCGGCGGAGTCAAAGCCCTCGTCAATGTGGACTTCCACGTCGACGAGGGGACGATCGTGGGCCTCATCGGGGCCAACGGAGCCGGCAAGACCACGCTGTTCAGCGTCATAAGCGGATTCCTTTTTCTCCTTTTTGAAAAAAAGAGGGGCCTGGCCATAGGTGTTATGTCAACAGGGGTTGGTGTAGGCGGTTTCATCTTTTCACTCCTGGTAGGGAGCCTGCTGATACCCACCTATGGATGGCAGGGA
>JARRRG010000300.1:0-4144 GCA_037380965.1 Deltaproteobacteria bacterium | reverse complement strand
GAATTCAATAAGTTCCATAAGGAAAGGTTCCTTCGAGAAGTACGGGAGCCCAACCTCTTGCGGAACATATTTCCGTACACGGAAGTACCCAAAGTCGATTTCGACTTCGCCATCCTTCCCATTAATCCCGCCCGGACCTTCCTGATCACCGACACCACCTTTCGGGATGGACAGCAAGCCAGGCCCCCATTCACGACGGATCAAATCTCGGATCTCTTCGATTTCCTGCACAGGCTCTCCGGAGAACGAGGCATCATCCGCCAATCCGAGTTTTTTCTCTATACACGGAGAGACCGGGAAGCGGTGAAGCGATGCAAAGAAAAAGGGTACCAGTACCCCGTGATCACCGGGTGGATCAGGGCCAAGAAAAAGGATCTGTCGGCCGTGCGGGCTGCCGGTCTCACCGAGACAGGGATACTTACGTCGGTTTCCGACTATCACATTTTTCTCAAGATGGGGTTGGATCGGAAGAAGGCCATGGCCAGATATTTGGACATGGTCCGGGCTACCCTGGAAAAGGGTATTGTCCCACGCTGCCATTTCGAGGATGTCACGAGAGCAGACATCTATGGCTTTTGCGTGCCCCTGGCACAGAAGCTGATGGAGATACGAGAACAGTCGGGGATGGATGTCAAAATTCGACTCTGCGACACAATGGGATTCGGTGTCACCTATCCGGGCGCGGCTCTTCCTCGCAGCGTTCCGAAGCTGATCCGAGCCATGATCGACGACGCGAACGTTCCGGAAGATCTCCTGGAGTGGCACGGGCATAATGACTTCCACAAGGGTGTGGGCAATGCGGTTTACGCCTGGCTTTATGGATGCTCTGCGGTGAACGGCACTCTTTTGGGGATCGGCGAAAGGACCGGCAACACGCCAATCGAGGCCCTCATGATCGAGTACATGTCACTCCGGGGCCAGGCCGATGGCATGGACACCAAGACTCTGAAAGAGGTCGGGGAATACTTCCAACTGGAGCTCGGTCACTTCATTCCGGACAATTATCCGTTTCTCGGTAAGGCCTCAAACACCACCAGCGCGGGCATACATGCAGACGGAGCCCTCAAGAACGAGGAGATCTACAACGTATTCGACACAACCAAGATACTCGGTCGACCGCCCATGGTCAACATAACCGACAAGTCGGGTATGGCCGGAATAGCCCAGTGGATAAACTCCCACATGGAGGTGCCCACGGATGAAAAGGTGGAAAAGCAGAACCCCGCGGTTTCCAAAATATCTGAGAAGATAATGGAACAATATGAAAAGGGGCGTGTCACCGCCTTTTCGGACAAGGAAATGACTGCCCTGGTAAAACGCTACATGCCTGAGCTGTTCATCTCCGATTGGGATCGGATGAAGCTCATTGCACGGGAGATGGCGTTTACGATAGTCGAGCGGTTCGTGGCAAGCTCCGCGATGAAATCGGGCAACTCCAAGACTATGGAAAAGGCGATGCGCCAGTTCATTGACGACTATCCCTTCATACAATATTGCTACGTCGCCGACATGGAAGGAAAAAAGGTTACCGCGAACGTCACCGACATTACGGACAAGGCCAAGTACATTGAATTCAAGCCTTACGAAGATTTCTCCGACCGGGAGTGGTTCATTCGGCCGCTCAAGGATGGCAAAGTTCACGTGGTCGGACCTTTTTCTTCAAGGATCACCGGCGCTTTATGCATCACGGTCTCAGCCCCGGTGAGAGACAAAAAGGACAGGATGTTTGGCGTATTCGGTGCGGACATCCGACTCGAGGAACTCATCAAAGTCGAGACCGAGCTCATGGAAGAGCACGGGGTCGAATTCACTGAAAAGGATATTCGCAGGCTGACAAAGAAATACCGTATTTAGCCCGCGGCCGATAGAAATCTTTTTCGGACACGGAAAAGGGTCGCCCGATTTTGAGCGACCGTTTCCGCGAAGGTGCGTATCTGCGTTTCGACCGACGGGCCTATGTGGCCTCTCCCAGCTTGCTGAGATTTCATTTGACGCGATTACGGGACCTGTGCATACTTTAGAAACCGCATGAAAAAAGCCCAAGGAGAAAGTGATGAGAACTTGGCTTCTGTCATTGGCTGTCCTTCTGTCCGTTTTGTTCTACACCGTTCCCGGTTATTCCGCGGATAGCGCGGGGTGCGATCTGATCTTGAAGATACAGAAATATGTTTCCCAGTGTGAACTGGTGGCAATGTACGGGCCGTCGGAATCAGGGAGGGCAAAAGGACTTGCCGAATTGAGAAAACAATACGCCAGCGATCTTGCCAAACTGAAAGAACGCGCTTCAAAGGAAAAAGGAACATTCAAAGAGCTCCAGGACGCTCTCTCACAGTACGAAGCCAAACTGGCTCCGTGCGCGAAATGTCAGCATGACTACAGGAACCTTCTCATTGATCTGCCCACCTATGAGAGGTGCAAGGACAAATTCTGCCGCCCGGAGGTGGACGCGAAGGCAAAGATTTTCGGAGTAGCCTGGGAATGTAAGAAAGGCAAATAGGTCGACGCGCGATTACCTGCCCTGACTGTAAATCTCAGTCGCGATGATGCCCTACCATAGTTCTTAGGGGATTTCGTTTTTCGAACCATGCCGGGTTATCCCCGTTTGGTTGCCGGGGGGAGACTCATCTCCCCTCCGCACTACCCCGAGGTTGACCGAACCCCACGGTCAACCGTCACCCGCGAGCTCCATCCCGGGTGCACGTTTGAAATAAACCTGTAGGACTTCCTGAAGTGGAATGTTAGGAAGATTCCTCGAGCGCTCCGACCGCGCTCAATCTCGGCTGAGCCGATAGCCGCTAGATATTGGTCAGGACCGCGGTATCGTCTTCTGGAGGCTCTTCCATGGGGGAAAGCGGAAGGAACGTGGAATACGCGGCATTGAAGTGGGCTTTGACTACCCCGATGGGCCCGTTACGCTGCTTGCCGATTATCAGTTCAGCCTCACCTCTTTTTGGATTATCCTCGCTCTTGTTGTAGACCTCGTCCCGATAGATGAACAGGATCACATCCGCATCCTGCTCGATCGCTCCCGATTCCCTGAGGTCAGCCAGTTGCGGCCTCTTGTTCGGGCGGTCTTCCACTTTGCGATTGAGCTGCGAGAGCGCGATGACGGGCACGTTGAGCTCCTTGGCCAGCGCCTTCAGTGATCGGGAGATCTCTGATATCTCCTGCTCCCGCGAATCAGACTTTGACGCTCCTCTCATAAGCTGGAGGTAATCCACGATGATGAGGCCCAAATCCCTTTCTTTTTTCAGACGCCGCGCCTTGGCCCTGACTTGCAGGGTGTTGATGGCAGGCGTATCATCTACGAATAACGGCGCCTCAGAAATGATTCCTGCTGCCGCGGCCAGCCGGGGCCACTCACGATCCCAATTCAGGTACCCTGTTCGCAGGCTCTTTAAATTGACTTTTGCCTTCGCGCAGAGGATCCTCAGCCCGATCTGCTCCTTGCTCATCTCCAGGGAGAAGATCGCAGCAGGGACGCTTGCTTCCATGGCTGCATACATTGCGATATTGAGTGCCAATGAGGTTTTGCCCATGGACGGCCGCCCGGCTATGATGGTGAGATCCGATGGCTGGAACCCCGCGGTCATCTCGTCCAGGTCCTTAAACCCCGAAGGTACGCCCGTGACGCGTTCTTTGCGCAGATACAGGGTTTCCACAGTCTTGATGCCAGCCTTAATCAAGTCCTGGACATGAACGAACCCTGGCTGGATGCGTGACTCTCCTATCCGGAAGATAATCTGCTCGGCTTCATCCAGGAACTCATCGATGTTGGGCTGATCCTGGTAGCACTTGGTACTGATGTCTGTGGCAGCGGAGATCACCTGCCGGAGCAGGGACTTCTCTTTCACGACTCGCGTGTAATGGAGAATATTGGCCGCGCTCGGAACCGCATCCACCAGTTCCGTAAGGTATGCGGGGCCTCCGACCGCGTCAAGGATGCCTTCTCGCTTCAGAGCAGCGGTAAGGGTCACCCCGTCCACCGGCTCACCCATGTCGGAGAGGTCGGCCATCGCCTGGAATAGCTGCCGGTGGGGCTCCCGGTAAAAGTCCTCCACATCGAGGGTTGCTACAACCTTCGGCAGAGCCTCATTGTCAATGAGCAGCCCTCCGAGAATGGCGCGCTCGCCTTCGACGAATT
>JARRRG010000299.1:0-6902 GCA_037380965.1 Deltaproteobacteria bacterium | reverse complement strand
GGGAAAGGTTTCTGGGTACTGCTCAAGTTCGGCATGCAGATGTGCTTGATTATGATGACCGGCTACATACTGGCCTGCTCTCCGCCGATCAAAAGAGCGCTGGACGGTCTGTCGAGCTTGCCGAACCCGGCCAAGCCCTGGCAGGCGATCATGGCCATGTGCATCTTCTCAATGTCAACCGCATGGCTCAACTGGGGCTTGAGCCTTATCGGCAGCGCCATGTTTGCGCTCTTCCTCATCAGGCGCAACCCCGACACCGATTACCGGCTGCTCGTCGCGGCTGCATATCTGGGCCTGGGATGCACCTGGCACTCGGGTCTTTCGGGCTCGGCAACACTCCTGGTGAATACGCCGAACAACTTCCTGATAAAAGCCGGATTGCTGACTTCCACGATATCCACAACCGAGACCATCTTTACCGGTTTCAATATCGTACTGGTCATCATTATCGTAATTGTGGTGACGGCCCTCATGACCTTGATGCACCCGCCCGCGGGGAAGGCTTACAAGGTTAAGCCCGAGCTCCTTGATAAGCTGAAGCTTTATGAAGGACCGAAACGTCCCTCGGAGGTCACCACCGCGTCCACCTGGATGAACTGGTGGCCGGGCTTCAATATTATCGTGGCCGCGGCCGGGCTGATCTGGATCGGCCTCGAGGTCCAGGCCAAGGGATTTGCCAACTCTATCAACCTCAACAATATCAACATGTTCTTCCTCATGCTGGGAGTGCTCTTTCACTGGCGTCCCTGGTCGTTCCTGAAAGCCACTGAAGACGCGGCAAAAGCGGTCTGGGGAATCATCATTCAGTTCCCCTTCTATGCCGGGATCTTCGGTCTGTTCAAATATACGGCCCTCGCCACCGCCATGACTCAGGCTTTTGTCGCCATCTCCACACCGGCGACGTACCTCTTGATCATCTACTGGTACGCGGGGCTTCTGAACTACCTCATTCCTTCGGGCGGTTCCGAATGGGCCGTCACCGCGCCGTACCTGATCCCCGCGGCCAAGCAGTTGGGGGTGAGCCTTCCCAAGACGGTGCTTACGTACGCCTGGGGTGACATGCTGACTGATATGATTCAACCGTTTTGGGCTATAGCAATGCTTGCAGTGGCGAAACTGGAATTCCGCGAAATCATGGGGTGGCTGCTGCTCGTGTTCTTTGTATACTGGATCATCACATCGATCGCGTTTCTCATCTTTCCATTTATCTGAACACCGAGGGGGGACCCGAACAGCGGTCCCCTCTCGCATGCACGTGCATCATCCTCGGGTGCGAATGAGGACGCGGGCGGGCGCGCCGTCCGCGCCTTCAATTCGCAGAGGCAAGCAGTAGATCTCGCACGGCCCGGCGGGAACGTGAAGCAGGTGAACGCCCTCCACCACAAGCACTCCCGCGCTCAGAAGCGCCCGATGAACAGGCGCACCGGGACTCCCGTACTGCTCGATGGAAAGGTAGTCGATACCGATCATCTTGACCGCGCGCTCGACCAGATATTCAGCGCCGTCCTCGGTGAGATGCACATAGCCTTCATGAAATGTCGCTTCGAGCAGCCGGGGAGCATTGTCCGTCTTGAGCAGGACCCGGCGATGATCCCCCATTGCCGAGGTTTCGAGAGCTTGTCGGTCCACGACCGCCCTGCCGGTCATGTCGAGCACGACTCCGGGCCCCACCAGGGTCTCGAGGGGGATCTCGTCAACCGTTGAGCCGCCATCGAGATAGTGTGCGGGTGGGTCCACGTGAGTGCCGAGGTGGGTTCCCAGCGACATCAGGGCCAGATCGAATGGATCACCCCGGTCGCGCTGGAAAAACGGCTCAATCTTGAATAACGGATCCCCCGGAAACGTCACCATCCCGGCCCGTATGGGCATGCTCGCGTCGTAAAGCGACATGGCACGGCCTCCCGTCTTTCTCGTCTGATACCCGCATCGTTCCGTGGATGAGTGCAATTGCGACGCGGGGAGATGCTCTCGGCCCCGATACCCAACTGATTTTCATCATCCTCGTCTCATGGTATAAAAGTCATGGAATGGGGGACAGTGCAATGCGGATGCAGGAATTTGCGTTCGTTTGAGGCGCGATCGAAAACCGTCGCACTGTTCCGTAGGTCTCGCGCTCGAGCCGGTTGGGAGCGCGAAAGCCATGACTGTTCGATCATGCTCGGACCCGCCCGCTCATCCACTCTCGAGGACAGGATTCAGAACGAGGACTATGGCCAAGCTTACCTTCGTCTCATTCATATTCGTCGCGATCTACCTTCTGCAACTCATCTTTTTCATATGGATGGAGCGGCTTAATCGCACGCACGTGCAGCGGTTGGCGGATCACGTTCCCGATCCTTTGCGAGGGCTCGTTGACGAGGAGAAGCTCGCCCGGATCAACGCCTACCAGAGCGAGAACAGCAATCTCGGCATTTTCCGAAAGGTGACGATGGATGGTCTCCTCCTGGCCCTGATCCTCACCGGATCCCTGACGTACCTCGACAGCCTTTCCGTGCGACTCCATCTCCCGTATCTGTTGGCCGGAGCATTGTTTTTCATACTCCTCGGCCTGATCTTCTTCGCGGTCGAGATCCCCTTCGATTATTATCACACGTTTGTTATCGAGGAAAAATTCGGTTTCAACCGCTCCACCGTGAACACCTGGGTGACCGACAAACTCAAGGGGTGGTTGTTGGGAGTGGCGCTCCTCGTGGCAATTCTGGTGCCGGTGCTCTGGACGATTCGCATGTTTCCCGACTACTGGTGGTTCTGGGCCTTCCTCGTGGTATCGGTTGGCCAGTTTTGCATCACGATTCTCTACCCGATCCTGATTGCGCCGTTGTTCAACAAATTCGAGCCACTCAAGGATCGTCTCCTGGCGGCCAAAGTCGAGCGGTTGATCGAGCGGGTCAACATGAAGAGCAAAGGGATCTATCAGATGGACGCGGGCCGGCGGAGCACTCATTCCAACGCCTACTTCACGGGCGTCGGCAAAACGAAACGGATCGTGCTTTTTGACACCCTCATCGAATCGCATGACCATGACGAGATTCTGGCGGTGCTGGCCCACGAGCTCGGTCACTTCACCCTCAAGCACGTCCGCACCTCCTTGATATTTTTCGTCATAGCAACCCTGGTCGGCTTCTATCTCACGCAGCTCGTGATGCGATGGGATCTGCTCTACTCCACGTTTCATCTCGATCCGTCAAAGCCCTACCTCGCACTCCTTATCATCGGCGTGTTCTGGAAGCGGGCGGGATATTTCCTGAGCCCCTTTTACATGGTATTGTCCCGCCGGTTCGAACGACAAGCCGACGCATTTGGCGCAAAGCTTCTCCATACCCCTCAACCCATGGTGAAAGCGCTGAAGGTGCTGGCGACGCACAATCTTGCGAATCTCAATCCGCATCCCTTTTACGTCTGGTTCAACTATTCGCACCCTCCCCTGGTGGAGCGGGTGCGCATCCTCGAGGCCATGGACACAAGCCCCGCGACCTGATGGCAAGGGGCGCCTTCGTTCAGCATGATTGACCGATCGTGTTGCTCGGCAGCAGTATCGGCCCGGCCTCTGAGCCGCGACAGGCACGGTGAGCTGCCGACAAGGCCGACAGCGATTCTCCTCCGCGTTCGTTTGCCCCGGGAACTCACGCGGCGGGCAGCTTGTCATCGGGCTGTGGATCTGGCAGTCTACATCGAATCTGTGCAGCACTCCTGTTCCGGCCTGTCGCGGGCAAACGGTTCGCCGCGCGATCACCGCGCCGCTCCCGCGCGGGGAGGTTTGCGCGAGCACGTCCCTTGAGATGCACAGCCGGGAAATGCTGAACAATGACCTCAGCAAACCAACGGCATTCGGAACGACCGCCGTTGAACGAGACACCCAGGGAGTCGGTGCCGGGAATACTTAACCGGGTCAACATTATCAAGTCGGCGTTGTTAGTACCGTGCCTGGCCGCGGTCTGGGGGCTTGCCCTGTACAGCGGCTTCTCTTCCGAAATGGCGTGGATGCTTTTTTTGGTTTCCCTGGGTCTGGCGCTCGAGGCGTTTCCCGAGACTCTTTTTGCGGACTTCCGGTTCCGAGGAGAGCAACGGATTGAGGCCCGCATCAAGATTGCGAGTTCTCTCATCGGTTTCGGGTACGGAATCGTCGCGGCCCTGACCGGGCTTCCCCCGGTGCTGATAAGCCTGTTCAAGGTCGTGTCATCGGCCGTCCGGATCGTCGGAGCCGGCTGGATTTATCTCAAGCGCTACTCGGCGCATCTCTTTGCAGTCTCGGACTGGCGGAATGTGTGGGCGGTGTTCCGTTCCGCCACGGTGTTTGCGCTCATCGACATCCTCGCAAATATCTATACGAGAACCAACGTGTTGTTCCTGGAAGGCGCAACCGGCGTGAAGGGAGTGGCTTACTACAGCGCGACCTGGATTCTGGTCGATTCGGTATCGTGGTTCACGGTCGAACAGTTGGTGGGCTGGGTGATTTTTCCCGTGCTCGCCAAGCTCTGGCTCTTCCAGAGTGGGCACTTTCGGCTTCTTATAAGACAGACGGCCCAGTGGCTGACGGCAATCGCGCTCCCGCTTATGTTCCTGCTCGGAGCGGAGAGCGGATCGATTATCGGCTCGATCTACCCGGCTGACTATGCGCCCGCGATCTGGATGCAAAAGCTGCTGGTGTGGACCATACCGCTCACCTTCGTGCACTATTTGTGCGCTTACGTGATGATGGTTATGGGCTCAGCCAGACTCTTGCTCACCTTCTCCGCGGCAGCGATGGCGGTAAACCTTGTTCTCGGAATAACGCTCGTGCCGTCCCTGGGGCTTGCAGGCGGTTGTCTCATGATCATTCTTACCAAGCTGGTCATGGCAGCGCTTACCTTCACCTACTGTCAGGCAAGACTCAAGCTCTTCAGGCTCACCGATCTCCTGTATCCCGCGGGTCCGGGATGCCTCTGTCTCGGCCTCTTTGCGCTCCTGCAGCCGTACGCGGGCCTTCATGTCGCGGTCGTCGTCTCGCTGGCCCTGTACTCCGGCATACTGTGGGGGACCGGCGTCAAAGTCATTGGACGATTCCCAACCAGGGAAGAGTTCGCGGATCTCTGATATTGGGGTGACTGAAGAAACATGGGCCGGGTCCGTCGGTCCAATGGCGGCACGTCCACCTCCGCGGCAGTGCAGAGGTTGAGCGAAACGACCTTACTCGAATCTCATCGCTTGCATGCAGTCCATTTCACTGGCCTTCACGGCCGGGACCACACCCGAGATCAGTCCCAGGAGCACGCTCAGCACGGCAGATGCGAGCAGCGCAAGAAGAAAAACCCGGTAGTCGAATCCCGCGCCGATCAGCCGTGCGCCGACCTCCACGGCCAGAGAGCCGATGCCGATTCCGATCAGGCCGCCCAGGCAGCTCGCGGTCACCGACTCAAAGAGAAATTGCATCACTATGGTCGCGGGCGTCGCTCCCAATGCGAGACTCAAGCCGATCTCCCGAGTTCTCTCCACGACCACTCCTGCCATCACATTGGAGATGGAAATCCCGCCCAGAATAATCACCACCAAAATGGCAAGATACACAAAGGTCTTGAAAAGAATTACAATATTCTCGATATTCGCCAACCGGTCCTTGTAGTAGAAAACGGATATCCCTCGCCCGTACCCCGGCTGATTGGCAACGAGCACTTCTTGCACCCGGGATGCCAGTTCCGGCACAATGCTCCACCCCACCGCCCGCACCCGCAGATGCCTTATCTTATTCATCCCGCGTATCTTGCCCTGGGCCAGCGACAGGGGAATCAACATGGTATGCTCGTAGTCGGGGTCCAGATTCCATCCGAGCACCCCCACCACCTGAAACGGGATGTACTGCAAGAGGACCGACTTGCCAACCGCCTCCCGTTCGCTTCCGAACAGTTGCTCTGCCAACTCTTTGCCGATGGTACAGCGTGCGGCCTTGGCACGATAGTCCGCCTGGTTGAGCTGTCTCCCGAAAGCGGCCGGCAGAGCCACGGCTCGAAAAAAAGATTCATCCACTGCGCCGATTCTGGCCGTCACATTCCGCTTCTTGTAGGTAATCCGCTCTCCTTTTTTCCAAATAACGGCGGCAACTGCCATGACGCCCGGCAACTTTCTCAGATCTTCCTCATCCCTGAGGGAATAGGACCCGTGGTGCCAGCGGAGCGATCGATCGAAATCCCAGCGGGCTTCCACGATGGTGGCCGAGCCCAGCAGTTCCAGGTCTCTCCCGAGAAGTTCCTCGATCGTGTCCCCGAGTGTGATGACCGCCGTGAGCGCGGCGACTCCGAGCGCCACAGCCACAACCGCGCCTCGATATCGCCGTCGGTTCCTGAGGGCGTGTCTCAGGGAAAGTCTCAGAAGGTCCGCGGCAAGCCGCGGCCGATACTCGAATACTCGAAAGATGTGTCCAAGATGTTTCACGATTCGTTGCACGTTTCACCACTCGAGGCTCGCTCGGGAGGATCGCCTGGCTTGCTTGACCGATCGGTCGGGAGATGCGGCTCTTTCCCGTCACCCGCGCAGGGTCGGTTAGCCTCCTATGATTGCCATAATTCCGGCACTGATGCAATTGCACGTTTTTCCGGCCTGATTTACGTGCAGAGACTCCCGCCCGGAATTGACGCGATTCACCCCACCGGATGTCGGTGGAGTGACGGGCCGGGTGGCTCACCCTGTTTCTCGGGCGAACGTGAACTGGTCTCTGGCCGGAATTCTCGGATGCCGTGACAATGAGCGGCTGCTGAGAGAATCTTTTGCGGAACCCGGGGATGGGTGAAAGTCGTGCCGGAGTCTCTCCGCTCGTTTTCATTAGCGGTTGAAGTTTATCCTTTTTTCACTTAGACTGAAAAGATACCCTTGCCGGGATTCTTGGCGCACGATCCTTCCTGATATGGCGTTTGGGAGTGGGGACAGATCAT
>JARRRG010000298.1:0-6894 GCA_037380965.1 Deltaproteobacteria bacterium | reverse complement strand
CTCAGTTAAAGTCAGTCGGGATTTGCTCATGAACGACTCGAAACCTCCTCTCCAAAATCGGCCAAAAATTGTTCCAGCGACACAACGGATGTGGAGCGCTCCCCCCGTTTGCGGACCGCGAGTGTTCGACTCTCCATCTCGTTGTCACCGAGAATTATCATATACGGAACCTTTTGACTGACGGCTTCTCGAATCTTGAAACCGATCTTCTCATTGCGCAGATCCTGTTCCAATCGTACGCCTTCCCTCTTCAGGATCTCGCCAAGCTCTGCCGCGTACGCGTCCTGGCGATCCGTAATGGTCATGACGACAGCCTGAACCGGCGCCAGCCAGAGCGGAAATGCCCCGGCGTAATGCTCAATCAGAACGCCGAGGAACCTCTCAATGGCTCCCAGGACCACCCGATGTATCATGATCGGTCGCTTCCGTTCACCCCCGGAATCCACGTACGTCAGATCGAACCGCTCCGGAAGGGTGAGATCGCATTGTATAGTGGCGCATTGCCAGGAACGGGACAGGGCATCTTTGAGCTTGATGTCAATCTTGGGACCATAGAAGGCGCCGTCGCCCTCATTGATCTCGTACGCCGCGTTCTGCATTTCCAGAGCCATTATCAAGGCCTGGGTACCCCTTTCCCAGTCTTCATCTGTCCCGATCGATTTCTCCGGGCGAGTGCTGAGCTCCATGGTGTAGTCAAAGCCAAAAATTCCCATCACATCGCGGACAAAATTTATAATTCCAACGATTTCTTCATTGAGCTGATCGGGGGTGCACAGAATGTGTGCGTCGTCCTGCGTGAACTGCCGGACTCGAAGGAGGCCATGCAGAACCCCACTCTTCTCATGGCGGAGAACCGTTCCCAGTTCGAACAGCCGCACGGGAAGATCGCGGTAAGACCTGATCCTGGACTTGTAAATCAGCATGTGGGACAGGCAATTCATCGGCTTTATGCCGTAGTCGATGCCGTCCACATTGGTAAAATACATGTTGTCACGGTAGTTGTCGAAATGGCCGGACTTTTCCCACAACTCCCGTTTGAGAATCTGCGGCCCTTCCACTATCTGGTATCCGCGTTTCAGGTGCTCGGCTCGCTCAAACTCCTCTATGAGATAACGCAGCATTGCGCCCTTGGGATGCCAAATGACCAATCCGGGGCCGGCCTCATCCACGATCGAGAAGAGATCCAGCTCTTTGCCGAGCTTACGGTGGTCTCGCTTCTTGGCCTCCTCTATAACCCGAAGATATTCCGCCAGGTCCTTGCGGGCAGGAAACGCGGTCCCATAGATCCTCTGCAGCATGGGATTGCGCTCGTCGCCTCGCCAGTAGGCGCCAGCCACCTTGGTAAGCTTGAACGCCTTTATGAATCCCGTATGGGGAACGTGCGGCCCCCGGCAAAGGTCAGTGAACTCGCCCTGAGAATAAAGACTCACCTCGTCACTATCCACATCCCGAATCAATTCGACCTTGTACTTCTCATCCTTCTTCTGGAATAGATCAATCGCCTCCTCTTTGCTCATAACCATTCGATTGAAACGCAACTTGCTCTTGACGATCTCCCCCATACGCTCCTCGATTTTTTCGAGATCTTCCGGGGTAAAAGGACGCGGACTGTCGAAATCGTAATAGAAGCCGTCTTCGATTGCCGGTCCGATGGTCACCTTGACTTTGGGAAAGAGTTCTTGAACTGCCTGGGCCATGACATGGGAGGCAGAATGGCGGAGTATCTTGAGACCCTTTGGCGAGCGCGCATTGATAAAATTCAACCGTCCTGAAGCGGTCAAAGGAAGTAAGAGATCCACAGCCGAGCCATTGAACTCGCCAGCGAGCACTTCGCGGTCGCCGTCTTCCGGATGATCCCTGAGAATTTCTCCAGGAGTGATACCAGCGGGGTAAGACTTTTTCTTGCCTCGGCTCTCGATCTCGATGGAAGGCTTCATACTCACTAGGCGTCGGCAAGCAAAACTGAGGCTACGTCACGCAACCTGTTAAGAATCATCGAATCGATATCCCTCCTACGCTTAGGCACACATTGACCGAGGAAGCTTCTCCCTTCCTCCGCCTGGTAGGCGCGTGGGGATTTGAACCCCAGACCCTCACCGCGTCAAGGTGATGCTCTCCCCCTGAGCTACGCGCCTGGACTTAGAATAAAGAATTATCAACCCGTCAAACTGTTGTCAAGCGAAAATGGGCAACAGGACAAATGCCTCAAGGTCAGATGACATCGTCCCGGATCAGCAACAGAGATCTCTTGTGTCAATGAGAGAATCTGGGCTGGCTCAATCGCTATTCCTGCTCGCCTGTCGGCACTGATGTCGGGTGCGGGGCGAACGGCAAGCATTCGTCCCGGGTAAGTCAGAAGCTTGGATCGCAAACCCATATTTTTGCGCGCCCGGCACAGTCCGGAATGCCGGAGCATGGACCCATGGCTCAGCGGACAGATCGGAGCATCGACATGCGCTTCGACTTCGGGGTCGAAGAGCCTATCTGGCTGCATCGTGTCTCGGACATTAATTTCTTCAGCAATGCGACCACGTTTCGGTCATTCCAGCGTGCCGCGCCGACACTATATCCAACAAGGTTTCCGTTGCAGTCTATAATATAGGTGGTTGGAAATACGGGAACCTCGAGGATGGCTTCACGCGCTGGGTTTACCAGAAATGCGGTCCGTTTTCCGCCCATGTTCACAGGCTGCAAGTTAAAGCCTCGACCGCCGTCATAACACATGGGGAACGAACATCTGTTTTTTATGGCATGATCGGCGATCGCCCTGGGATTATCCACCAGATTTACCCCGACGATCTCAAGTTCGCCGTGGCAAAAGGTCTTCTTCAGGCCGTCAAGAAGAGGTTCTTCCATCCGACAGGCAGGACAGCGGATGGACCAGAAGTGGAGCAACACCACCTTACCCTTGTAATCGCTCAGATTGACGGTGCGTCCCGAAGCGGTATTGAGTGTGAGATTGGCCATTTTGCTCGGTTTGGGATAGAGAAAGATATTTGCGGCGGAAGCCAGATCGGATGCCTCAGCCACACCCCAGAGAGCTGATGCGAGGAATATGGGGAGCAGGACGAGTAGCGACGCTTTGAGTAGGTGAGATTTCATCGTACCTCCCGATTCATATAACAATAACGATATCCGTATTCTCATATACCTGGGCCCGTGTCAAGTGTTTTTTCCTGGGCCCGGTCCGGTCTCATAATTGATCCACTTCTCTTGCCGTGATATGTAACCCACAGATGAACGCTACTCACATACAGGGCGTCCTTGTGGATGTTGACGGTGTCGGGGTTTTGATACGAGGGCCTTCAGGCTCCGGCAAATCTCTGGCCGCGTTGACTCTGATGGACCGCGGCCACCGACTGGTTTCGGACGATCTCTTGGAAGTAACAGAGGGACCTGATGAATCGCTCATCGGACGGGCGTTGGAGGAAGACGTGAGGATTGAGGTCCGGGGTCTCGGGGTCTTCAGCGCCAGGTCACTTTTTCCGGAACGAACAGTGCTGTCATTCCCGATTCATCTTGTAGTTGAGCTTGATGCTTTCGACCCGGCGAGAGACACGGGCCGAACTCTTCCGGAGTTCGTATCCACCTCGATTCTCGGCAAAGAGTTACGGCAAATTCGCGTACCTGTGGTCCGAGGAATGAACCTGGCATTGCTCATCGAATTGGTGGTGAGGCGCTTCAGGTTACTCGATGCTGGAGAGAGTCAATGAGCGGAAAAGTTATTATCATCACCGGACTCTCGGGCTCAGGTAAGTCCACGGTAGCGAGAACCCTTGAAGATCTCGGCTTCTTCTGTGTGGACAACATTCCCGTCGACCTCTTGCCCAAACTTCTGGAGCTGACCGAGTCCAGCGGGGACGAGCTGCAACGGTTGGCTCTCGTGATCGATCTTCGGCAAAAGGAGTTCTTGCCTCGCTATTCTTCCATACTCAGAATCGGCCAGCTAAGGCATGTCGACCTCGAAGGGCCGACTGGGTGGTGGACACGTCGGATATGACCGTCCACCAGTTGCGGGAGGAAATTAGAAAAATCTTTGGGAGCGTTGGCAATGGCGAACTGAGGGTCGTGGTGAACTCATTCGGATTCGGGAAAGGATTGCCGATGGAATCGGATCTGGTCCTCGATGTCCGTTTCCTTCCCAATCCCCATTTTGTCCAGGAATTGAAGGACAAGGACGGACGAGACGAGGCGGTCAAGGCCTGGGTACTTTCTCACGAGACCACGGCCAACTTTTTGGAAAAACTGGAGGACTTGCTAAATTTTCTTTTACCCCTTTACATGCGGGAAGGGAAACAGTACCTTACCATTTCAGTGGGGTGTACCGGAGGTCGGCACCGCTCGGTCGTCGTGGCCGAATACATTTATGGACTTCTCGTCCGCAACGGATATGCGAGCAGCGAGGTGAGACACAGAGAGCTGACTAACTGACGAGAATCCAGCGAGATTGGCACAGACGGCTCAGAGCCTAGACGCAGAAGGTCGTGATGATTGGAATCTTCGTACTAACACACGGCGAGTTGGGACTTCAGTTCATCAAAACTGCACGGCTCATAGGTTTGAACTCAGAAGAATTTGTTTCTTCGCTCGGCGTAAATCCTGATGAATCTCCGGACCCACTCAGGGAACGAGTTGCCAGCGCCATCAAGAGTGTTGACGCAGGGGAAGGTGTTCTCGTGCTGACTGACCTCTTCGGGGGCACGCCCACTAATCTCTCGCTCTCCTTTCTTGAAGCCGGCAAGGTTGAAGTAGTAACGGGCCTGAACCTCCCCATGCTCATCAAGGCGATTAATTCCAGAGAGGAACATGATCTCGGCTCCCTCGCCAAGCTTGCATCCGAGGCGGGCAAAGAGAACATCTATCTGGCCGGAGAGGTATTGCGCCAGAGGCTCTCAAGAAGAAAGACTCGCGAAGTAACCTCCTGAGGTGAGTTCCACACATCCCGAGTATCTCTGCCACGATAGCCCCGCTCAAAGTTCATGACGGCCTCACCTGCCCGGTGGGCCCGGAATTCCATGTTCCGTTGGCAGGGGCCCCCAAGATGGTCCGTTTGAACGACGCGCTGGATGGCGATGGCACGCAAGGAATGATGCCCGGTCAGGGATCCGCCGCGGCTCCAGCCACGGTCGCGACTCCGGGAACCAATGGCGTGGTCGGTCCGAGCCAATGACAGCTCGGACGCAACAAGGCCGCCTATGGGCTTCGCCGTTTGCCGGGGAGCGGTCGTACTACGAATGTTGCAGTTGTTTTGTGAACAATGATGGAAACCGATACCATGATTCGGCCGGAACCGATGACTTCCGAGGACCTGGATGAGATCCTCGCGATTGAAAGATCTTCGTTTGCCAGGCCCTGGACCCGGGAGATGTTTCTGCGGGAGATTTCGAGCAGGACGGCTCGAGCCTTGGTCTTTAGGGATGGAAATGCAATTGTGGGGTACCTCTGTTTCTGGGAAGTTCTTGACGAAGCTCACCTGATGGTGATTGCCGTCCGGCCCGAACGGCGGGGCGAGGGCCATGGTAAAGCGATCTTGGCTCACCTCGAGAAGATCTGTTTGCAGGACGGTCTGAAGAGGATTATCCTCGAAGTAGGGCGCCGTAACTCGAGAGCAAGGGCTCTGTACAAACAATCGGGTTTTCGATCGATCGGCTTCCGAAAACAGTACTATGCTCAAACGGGAGACGACGCGATGGTGATGGAGAAATGGATTCATCACGGGGAGGGGCAATCCCCATCCCTCGCGGACACGGAGAAGAGATGAAGACTCCAGGCGCTCTCAAGAATTTGCTGTTCAATGGTCTGCTTTCGGCTCTCATACTGGTCGTGGCCCTCCTTGCCGCCGCAACGGCCGCGGGCAAGCCCGATCTCGAAGTGACCCGACCGGACCGACGCGCGGAGCGGGAGCAAATGGTGCGCACCCAGCTCAAGGGGTTCGGTCGTACCCCCATTACGGACCCCGCGGTGTTGCGCGCCATGCTCAAGGTACCGCGTCACCTGTTTATACCGAAGCAGCGGAGGATCTTCGCGTATATGGATACTCCGGTGCCGATCGGTTACGGCCAGACAATTTCCCAACCCTATATTGTCGCCCTTATGACCCAGGCGCTGGAACTGAAACCGGGAATGAAGGTCCTGGAGGTGGGGACTGGTTCGGGATACCAGGCCGCGGTGATTGCCGAGATCACCCGCAACGTCTTTACTATCGAAATAATCAAGCCCCTGTACGAAAGAGCACGAACGATACTGAAAAAACTTGGATATGACAGTGTGGTCGTCCGCTATGGAGACGGGTACAAAGGCATGCCCGAGTTCGCCCCCTTTGATCGGATCATTGTCACCTGCGCCCCTTTGCACGTCCCCCCTCCTCTCTTTGATCAGCTTAAGCCGGGGGGGATAATGGTGATCCCTGTTGGGAGACAATTCGAGACTCAACGGCTTCTGCTCGTTAAGAAAACTGAGGACGGCACACGCGCCTCAAAGACCCTTGAGCTAGTGGGATTCGTGCCACTGATCCGGGGAAGCCGCGAGGAGAAGTGAGCATTGAGAAGGCTATCAATCTCAAGGGCCTGCTGCGGGCGGTGTTCTTCATTTCCTTCGCAGCGATCGGTTGGCAGCCCGGCCTCATGCGCGCCCTCCTCATATCGAGGTATCACCATTTCTCGTTTCTGGTCATCAGTTGCGCGTTGTTGGGCATCGGTGTCGGGGGCACGCTCCTTTCCGTAACCGACGTCTGGTTTGAAAGACACCGGGATCGGGTCTTTCGGGGGATCTTCTCGGCTGTGCCATATCGATTCCCGCCTTATTTCGTCTCGGCGAACAGCTTCCGCTCAACGTCTAATTCCCACCGGCAACCCTCGTTTCGGCGCTGGGGTGCTGGTTCCTTTTCCGGCTCAT
>JARRRG010000297.1:0-4175 GCA_037380965.1 Deltaproteobacteria bacterium | reverse complement strand
AATTGACACCGCTCAAGAAGGTTCACCGGTAAAGTCTATTACGACTCTGCCCTCTGTGATGTCATCGATCGACAACTTGTCCTTCCTCAGGTATTCGTTTCCATGTTCCCAGGTTATTGCCCCCTCCTCCACTGCTTTGGCCGTGATGTGGGCCCGGAGGAGCCGCGTATTGATTTTATTGATTGCCGTGAGAGGCCATCCTTGAACCGTTTGATAACGTTCGGGAAGCTCGAACACCGCGACTCCGACCTCTTTGAGGTAGGCGATGACATCTTCGAACGTCAGCGTCTTTCCCTCGACCGGCTCAACGAATGCGCACAGCTTCTCCCCGAGCACCTTGTCGGGCATTCCAACAACGGCACAATATGCCACTCCCTCCATTTGCGCTATCCGGTCCTCGATGACGTTGGGGTATACGTTCTCGCCTGCTCGCTTGATCATGTCCTTCTTTCGACCTTCAACTACCAAACGCCCGTCCTCACGCTCGGACATGAGGTCTCCGGAATGCATGAACCCTTCCGCGTCAAAGGCTTTCTTGTTTTCTTCTTCAGCCCTGAAATAGCCTTTGAAGGTTAAGGGTCCCCTGCTCACCATTTCACCGATCTCGCCTCGTTTCACCTCCTTGTTCTCATCATCGACGAGACGGAATATCACCTCAGGGTCCGTGATGATCGGTCGACCCACGGTATGCATCTGCACGTCCGCCTCATTGTTCCAGCGCGTGGTGATAAGAGGCCCCTCGGCCATTCCAAAGATGTTGACGAATTGCACCCCCATTTCACTGAGGTACCATTTCACGAGCTCGGGCCTCACCTTTTCCGCAGCGCCCATGACAACTTTGAGGGAGCTGAGATCGTTATCTTTCGCCTTTTCATAGGCTTCCTGCCAATAGGTCATCTGAATCGGAATCAACAGAATGTGCGTCACACGGTATTTTTCTACGAGTTGAAACATCTGTTCCGGCCGAGGTGATTTGCAGATCACGCTCGTGGCCCCCCTGAAAATGGCAGGCCCGTACAGCTCGACCATCGCCGCGTTGTGCAAAACCGGTAATGCCACGAGAGGCACCGTCTCATCGGTGAACCCAAGAGTCCTCCCCTGGTGGTCCCATTGACAGATTTGATCGTTGTACGTCCGGGGGATTCCCTTCGGGATCCCTGTGGTTCCTCCCGAGAGGTGCTCCACGAAGATATCGTCGGGCAGTGGCTTGAACTGGTCGAGATAATCCGCGGGATGGTCCTTCTCTACATCCTGCTCTAACAGATCTTCAACAGCCGTCCATCCGTCCGGCGCTTCCCCGCCCAGCGTAAGAAACACCTTGGTGTGCGGGATCTCATCTCTGAACTGGTCCACCATCCCTGGGTAATCAAATCGCTCCCCGGCCGGCATGACGCTCCCTGTCGCCTGATGATGCTTGGCCTCATAGCTGACCTCCGCTTTCCTATGTCGCGGAAGACACATGATGGGAATGGCGCCTATCCGATTCAGACCGAAGATGATGTAGAAGACCTCAACAACGTTCATCAAATCCAGAACCACGAAATCACCGTAATTGATGCCCAGCCTGAGAAAGTGAATCGCCATTCGATTGACGTACTGCCGAAGCTCTTTCCACGTCACCTCGGTCTTCCCGTCCACAAATGCCAATTTATCGGGAAAGATTTCAGCATTCCGGTCCAAAAGATCCCCGGTGGTCAGATTGTGCCAGTATCCCTTTGCCGTGTACCGCGCACATTCTTCCTCAGTGAAGGGGACCCAGCCCTTGACTATTTCTTGATGACTTTTTCTCGCCATTCTCGACCTCCCTAGATCGCCTATTCTGATCTCGATGAACTGAGAATCTGATTTCCACTTATCTTCTGCATTTCAACCCATTGGTGGATCGCGCATTCCTTTTGCGGCCGGTGCCGGTCCATTGGTTGGTATCACGAGATTCGACTCGGCTTCTCTCCCATTCGTACATGAGAGGCCAAACTCGTTTGTTCCGCAATGGGGACTTCCCCCCTGTCCCGAGGGGTAAAGTCCTATTCTTCTGGTAGGGAATTGCCCCAGGCAAATCGTTAGGAGAAAATGCCAAGGATTTGAAATCACCGCGTGGAAGGCAAGCGTTACACCTGGCTGAGCTCACCCGTGCGTTCGTGAATCAGCGGGCTGAGGACCGTGCGTGGGGATGGTGAAAAAGCATGGGATGTGCGATCGGGGCACGCTAGTATTCAAGATTATGATTCCACAGATGCGACTCGGCGGGGTCTGTGCACTGGGGGAAAAGACTTCTTGGACATAAGGCCTTGACGGTAAACGGTTGAAAATCGCTTAACCAGGGACCGAGAGTTGTTGAGAGATTCGTCAGGGCTGGACAATACCGATTTTCACGGCATACTTTACCATTTCCACAAGGTTCTGCAGGCCGAGCTTGCTTGTGATGTTTGCTCGGTATTTTTCGACGGTCTTTGGGCTGACGCAGAGGATTTCAGCTATTTGAGCCGTGGTGTTGCCTTCAGCAATGAGCCGAAATACCTGTTGCTCCCTCTCGGTAAGCAGGTCATAACCGCGTGTGACAGGCTTTTCCCTGCGATTTTTCAGGTAACTGTTTATTACCTCCGCGTTCACACTCGAGCTAAGAAAGAATTCGTTTCGACTGGCGGCTCTGATGGCTTCCAACACCTCGGTGCTGGCCGACGTTTTGAGAACGTACCCCAGGGCCCCCGCGTCGAGAAGCTGGTGAACATAGGCTTCGTTCTCGTGCATGGACAAAACCACTATCCGGCAATCCGGCAGCCGCTCCTTTATCAGGCGCGCGACATCGAGGCCGCTCAGTTGGGGCATGCCAATATCGAGAAGAACCACGTCGGGTCTTGCGGACCTCGCCTTCTCCAGGGCATCCCGGCCGTCTTTTGCTTCGCTCACCACCTTCATGTCGGCCTGACTGTTTATGAGCTGACGCAGCCCGTCTCGGACAATGGAATGATCATCGGCAATGAGCACTTTCAGTCTATTCATCTGTTTCCTCTCTCGAATCGTCGAGCTCAACCCGGACGGTTGTGCCGGTTCCCCGATTTGAAATCACTTCAAACTTGCCCCCTATGGAGTCCACTCGTTCCCTCATGCCCAGTAGCCCGATGCCCCGGCCGCCATCGATTGACCGTGACAATTGAGCACCCTGGTCAAATCCTATGCCGTCATCCTTAATAATGAAAATGATCTTCGGATAGCTCAGGGTAAGGGAAACCTGGACGTTTTCCGCCCCGGCGTGCTTGACAACATTGTTGAGACACTCTTGGAATACTCTAAAAAGCACCACCTCTTTTTCCCGCTCAAACCGCCTCTTAATCCCCAGGGCATCAAACGTTACGTTGATACTGGGTCGATGGCCCATGAATTGGGCAATGTACCACTCCAGGGTCGGAACGAGTCCCAGATCGTCGAGCAGAGACGGGCGAAGTTCAAACAGAATCGTTCGGACGGAATTGCTAATGTGCTCGACGAGTGAAAGCGCTTGACGGCATTTCTGCTTCTGTACTTCCAGGTCGCCGGTAAGAGATCCGTCCAGAGCATCCAGGACGAAGCGGAGCGCTGTGAGCATCTGCCCCAACTCGTCGTGCAAATCTCGGGCAAGTCGTTTTCGTTCGTCTTCTCCTACGCTCATCAGACGCTGCGTGAGGAACTTGCGTTCCCTCTCAGCCTTTTTCCTATCGGAAATGTCTCTGGCCACCACGCACAGGGCCTGTCTCCCCGCATAGAAGATCGCGTTGGCGCTCACCTCCATCTCAACCAGCGAGCTGTCGCTTCGCCGCCAGAAACGTTCGCCCAGAAGGTGCTCGCCACGGCCCACGATCTTCTCGACATTCTGATTAATGTTAGGGACCTCGTCAGCTATGAAATCGTACAGGGTCACGGACCGGAGGTCATCTTCCGAGTACCCGAGCAGCTTACGAAACGCGGGATTGGATTCAATGATCAATTTCGATTTGACATCAACGATACAAATGGTCTCCGCGGCCTGTTGGATCACCGCGCGATAGAGCTGTTCACTCTGGCTGAGCGCCTCCTCAGCCAACTTGCGATCGGTAATATCCATGAAGTTGCCAAAGGTGGCGGGTCTGCCCAGGTACTGAATAGAGGTAACGGTCTCCATTATCCATCGGGGTTTGTCTCCCCTGGTCATAACCATGAAT
>JARRRG010000296.1:0-6488 GCA_037380965.1 Deltaproteobacteria bacterium | reverse complement strand
GCCCGACATTTCCGGAACGGTTCGATTCGGGCGTACGTGTATGGCGCAAAACTACCTCAAGGCGGATCTGCCTCCCGATGCCAGGGACGTCAGCGTGCCGCTCGCCGGTGACTCGATCAGTGGACCGAGGATTTGTTACGACGGTCAGATGGGCAACACTCACGACATTCTGGGGGCCAAGGGACTCGCGGCGGGACCGTTCGCGGAGGAACGAATTCTGTTGCATCTCTACGAGAACAAGGGTCCGGCCATGTTCTCGGAAATCACCGACGCGGTCTTTGCCGTAGTAATTTCCGACGGTGAAAACCTTCTGGCCGCCCGCGATCTGCTTGGGATCAAGACGCTCTTTTACGGATGGAAAGAGGGCACGCTCTATTTGTCGTCCGAGCTGAAGAGCCTTCTGGCAGTGACGAATGATGTGAACGAATTTCCGCCGGGCCACTATATGGACGGCACCGGCAAGCTGAATCGATTCGCGGAGCTCCCCCCGAAGGCGGCACAATTCCTCGAGGCCGATCCCCAGGAGGTCGCGGCCGAGATACGAAACATCATTCGCCGCAGCCTGCGGAGCCGAATCGATTTCTCACATCCAACGGGCAGCCTGCTCAGTGGCGGAATCGACAGCAGCGTCATCGCCTGCCTCGCGACCGAGTTGTACAGAGAGAAATTCGGACCCGATGCCAGGCTCAAGACATTCGCGCTTGGCGTCGGGGAAAGCCGGGACCTGAAAAATGCCAGAATAATGGCCGACCATATCGGCTCGGAACATTGCGAGGTCATCGTCGATCTCAACGATCTCCTCGACAAGTTGCCGGAGGTCATCTACCACCTCGAGTCTTTTGATCCATCGTTGGTGAGAAGCTCGGTCGCGAATTTTATCATATCCGGCCGCGCCAGAGCCCAGGGAATCGAGATTCTGCTCTCAGGCGAAGGTGGAGACGAAGTCTTCTGCGGCTATACGTACCTCAAGCAATTCCCGCCCGAGGAGATGCACGCACGCCAGATGGAATGCATCGGTTTCCTGCACAACAATGCTTCCCTCAGGCTGGACCGCATGAATCACTGCAATAGTCTCCGTGTGGTGGCTCCTCTGATATCCGGAGAACTGCTGAATTATTCCATCTCCCTGCCTCCGGGATACAAACAGCGGGAGGAAAACGGGGAGAAGATCGAAAAGTGGATTTTTAGAAAGGCTTTCGAAGACGTCATCCCCAACGAAATAGCCTGGAGACCCAAACAGGAGTTCTCTCAGGGATCGGGCTCAGCCGATGTCCTGCCGCGGTACTTCGAGGAGCAGATCACCGACGGGGAGCTGGCCGAAGCACAGGCTCGATATCCGATGATACGGAGCAAGGAAGAACTGCACTATTTTAAGATATTCACGAGCCACTTCGGATTGCAGGTGTCTGGGGAAGAATTGAAGAAGATCACATCAAGAATATGTTGCGGCACCTGGTCCACCGGGGACCGGATGCGGAAGGGATGCACGTCTCCTCTGACGGTCCCGGTGTCCTCGGTCATCGGCGCTTGAGCATCATGGACCCGGAGGGCGGGGACCAGCCGATTTACAACGAGACATCATCCATGGCCATCATCGCGAACGGGGAAATCTACAATTTCCCGCTTTTGCGCCCCGACCTGGCTCAGAGACACAACTTTGCCACCACATCGGATACCGAGGCGATACTTCACTCGTACGAGGAGCGCGGCCCTTCCGCGGTGAAGCTGCTCGATGGCATGTACGCGTTTGTCATAGGTGATCGCACGCAGTTGTTCGCGGCTCGAGACCCGATCGGCATAAAACCGCTCTATTTCTCGGAAAAGGACGGCGCTTTCTGGTTTGCATCAGAGTTGAAAGCCCTGGCACTGCACTGCGACGAGATCCATGAGTTCCCGCCGGGATCCCTCTTCTCTTCCGGACGGGGATTTTCAACCTTCTATTCGGTGCCGGACTTGAAACCGGAAGTCAGACCCGTTGCAGACTATATTCGCCTCGTTCGGGAGACCCTCGAGCGGACGGTATCGAAACGACTCATGAGTGACGTGCCGCTGGGCGCGTTCCTTTCCGGCGGAGTGGACAGCAGTATCATAGCAGCTCTCTGCCGGACACAGATGGATGAGCTCCACACCTTCACGGTGGGGGTGGAAGGGAGCCGGGATCTCGAGGCGGCCCGAATTGTCGCCCGCCATCTGGACACGATCCATCACGAGTACCTTATCACCATGGAAGAGGTGAGGGAGAAGCTCCCTGAAATCATTTACTTCCTCGAATCATTCGATCAGGACCTGGTACGGAGCGGGATCCCCTGTTACGCGGGATCCCCTGTTACTTCACGTCGCGGCTCGCGGCGGATTATGTCAAGGTGATCCTCACCGGTGAAGGAGCCGACGAGCTGTTTGCCGGGTACACCTACTACAAGGGAATCGACGATCCCTCGAGATTGCACTGAGAGTTGAGACGATCGGTCACTGCACTGCACAACATCAATCTCCAGCGTGTTGACAGGATGACGATGGCTCATTCAATCGAGGGCCGAGTTCCTTTTCTCGACCTCGAGATGATCCGGCTCGGGCAGCTCATACCGGCTGAAATGAAGCTCTCCGGTGAACAGGGCATCGAAAAATGGATTCTTCGGGAAGCTTTTAAGGACTTACTGCCTCCTGAGATCCTTTGGCGGGACAAAGAACAATTCGACGAAGGAAGCGGCACGGTGGACCTCCTGGCCCAGACACTCGAAGGACCCATGAGTCAAGCGGAAGCCGGGGATTATATGCAGCGCCATCCCGAGTCCGCACTGAGATCGCCGGAAGAGTGTTTTTACCACAAACTTTTCATGGAGGTCTTTGAGAAGCCTGCAGCAATACTCTCCAATGTGGGCCGGTGGGCAGACCGACCCGCGTGGGTAGCCTGAACGCTCACTGGATTGAATAATGCCCCGCCCCCTCGTGGGAAGACAGGACCGCGAGCGTCCCCATCGCGCCGTACATGCGACGCCCGGTCAGGGCTCAACCCCTGACGAGCGCGCTTTGTGCCCTTCCTGCCTCAGCCTCTGCTGCGATCCGGTACCTCGCGGTTACTTCTACGGATTCAATCCCGCGCCACAGGCGCTGCGAGGTAAATGCCGCAGCAGACCTGATTGCAGGACCATTGGCTCGTATCCCTCGCCGTACGCGTTCTGCACCGAACATGAGCTGTGGTGAGAGAAGATCATGAATTCCGTGCATCCAGAATCCCTGGTTGACGGGTGGATGTGCGTGGCACGATATGTTACGTTGGCCCCCACATCGGGGGACAAAGAGGTGATACCAGGCGCAGAGAGGGTCGTACCATGATCATTGTAGGGGAGAAGATCAACACCAGCAGGAAGAAGATCGCGGAAGCCGTCGAAAACCGGGACGCCGAATTCATCGTCAGTGTGGCGAAGGAGCAGGCTGATGCGGGCGCGGATTATATTGACGTGAATGCCGGCACGTTTGTCGGCCGCGAAACAGAGTGTCTCTGCTGGCTGGTCGAAACGATCCAGAATGAGCTTGAAATGCCGCTCTCCTTGGACAGCCCCGATCCCGAAGCCCTTTCCGCAGCGATGAAGCTCCACAAGGGCGAGCCCATGATCAACTCCATTTCTCTGGAAGAGGACCGCTTTCGGTCGCTCCTCCCGGTCGTCAGTTCAGGTCCCTGCCATGTGGTGGCTCTCTGCATGGCGAAAACGTCCATGCCGACGAGCGTGGAAGACCGGGTGAACGTGGGCGCGGAGCTTGTTGAAAAGCTCACCGCGGAAGGGGTACCACTCGAGAAAATCTATGTGGATCCGCTCATACAACCCGTTTCCGTGGACACAAAGATGGGGCCCGCGGCCCTGGGAGCGATTCGAGACATCATGGAGAAGTTCCCCGGTGTCAACACGATTTGTGGTCTCTCGAACATCTCCTTCGGCCTTCCCGAGCGTCACCTCATCAACCGTACCTTCCTCGCGCTCTCCATGGGGTACGGCCTCAACGCGGCCATTGTCGATCCCACGGACAGCAAGCTCATGGCCACCCTGCTCTCCGCGGAAATGCTTCTCGACCGGGACGAGTACTGCCAGAATTTTATCGACGCCTACCAGAACGGCCGCCTGGTGGGAGGGTAATCTCTTCGCCGGCCCTTACACTGTTTCAAGGAGCGAGAATATGGGCGAGTTTCAGGCATTGAGCGAAGCTGTAATAAAGGGTGACATCACCGCGGCCGTGGCTGAAACGGAAAAGCTCCTCGAGAGGAGCGCCAAGGTTCAGGAGATTCTGGACAAAGGACTCATCGAAGCCATGGACGATGTGGGAGAGCGGTTCTCCAAGGGGCAGATGTTCGTCCCCCAGATGCTTCGGTCGGCCAAGACCATGCAGGAGTGTATGAACATCATAAAACCTCTTTTTCAGGAAGGGGAGGTAACCACGAAAGGGAGGGTGCTCATCGGCACCGTCAAAGGGGATTTGCATGACATAGGGAAGAATCTCGTCTCCATGATGATGGAGGGAGCGGGCTTCGAGATCACGGATCTCGGCGTGGACGTGGCCCCCGCGACGTTTGTCCAGAAGGCTCAGGAAGTGGAGCCCCATATTGTCGGTATGTCCGCGCTCCTTTCGATCACCATGCCTGGAATGCCTGAGACGATCAAGGCGCTTGAGGCCGCGGGTCTGCGGGAGAAGATCAAGGTCATGATCGGCGGAGCGCCGGTGACCGACAGGTACGCGCAGGAAATCAAGGCAGACGCCTATGCTCCTGACGCGGCCTCCGCGGTGACAGCAGCCAAGAAGGTTCTGGGTATTTCATGAAAAGCCGGGACACCACGAAGGAGTGAACTATGAGGCCTCTCGAAATTCCGACCTTTCAGCCTCGACTCAAGGTCCTCAGTCGCGAACAGGCCTGGGCCATCCATGCCGCCGCTCTGGAAATCCTCGAAAAGACCGGATTCAGGATGGAACATCCCGGAGCCCTCGAAATGTTGGTCGACAGCGGCTGCTCCGTCACGGAAAGCAACCGGGTTAAGATGCCGCCCTTCCTTGTTGAAGAAGCCCTCAAAACAGCCCCTCGGCAGATCGTTCTCTACGATCAGAAGGGCACCCGATCCATGCCGCTCACGAACGGTAATTCGTTCTATGGAACCGGCTCCGACACGACCTTCACCATCGATCTCGAAACCGGCGAGCGTCGTCGGTCCCTCGTGAAGGACTCGGGGAATTTCGCAAAGCTCGTTGACGGTCTGGAGAATATGGACTTTGCCATGTCCATGGGTAACCCTGAGGACGTGCCGGTTGTCGACGATATTTACGTGTACGCGTTCGCCGAAATGGTCAAGAACACCAACAAACCGATTGTTTTCATCGCGGACAGCGGCCGGGATATCGCAAAAATATACGAAATTGCATGTCTCATCGCCGGCGGCGAGACGGAGCTCCAGGACAAACCCTTTCTGCTGAACTACTCGGAAGCCATCAGCCCGCTCCGTTTTCCCGTGAACGTCATGGAGAAGCTGATCTTCTGCGCGGAAAAGAGGATCCCCATCTGCTTTCCGTCCGGCTCGAACGCGGGCGCAGGGGCGCCGGTTACCCTGGCCGGGGCCATGGCGCTCGGGATCGCGGAGAACCTCGTGGGATTGGTAGTGCACCAGCTTGCCCGGAGAGGCTCCCCGTTTCTGTTCGGGCCCAACGTGAGCGTGCTGGACATGAAGTCTACGGTTGTCTCGTACGGTTGTCCTGAATGGAGCCTCACCCAGGCCGCGCTATCGGACATGAGGGATGAGCTCTACGGCCTGCCGACATGGGCCTTCGCGGGCGCATCAGACTCGAAGGTCATGGATGCACAGGCCGGAGCGGAAGCAATGTTTTCGATCGTCACGAGCATGCTGTCTCGGGCGAATCTCATCCATGACGTTGGTTTTCTCGAGTATGGGAGCACATCGTCCCTGGAAATGGTGACCATGGCCAACGAATTGGTCGCGATGTGCCGTCACTTCACTTCCGGCATACCGGTCAGCGAAGAAACACTCGCCCTGGAGACGATCGACCGCGTCGCGCGGGGAGGTCCGAATTCCATCTTCCTGATGGAAGACCACACATTCGAGCATTTCATGCAGGCGATGTTTCTGCCTGTGCTGCTGGATCGTGCCCGGTATGACATATGGGAGCAGAAGGGAGCGTTCGACCTTTATAAGCGGTGCAATGCCGAGGCGAAACGAATTCTCGGCGAGCATGAGGTGGAGCCCGTGCCGGATGACGTGCTCAAAGGGATCGCGGACATTCTTCAGCGTGCGTGACCGTGGCCGGTGATTCGGCTGCTGTCGCATATTCATGAGGGCTCTTGCCCGTGCAACACCATGCACCGGGTGAGCCGAAAGGCTCGAGAGCCATGAATCTCCTCGCGGGACGTAAACAGCGTCGTGTACACCTGTCAAGCGCCGAGCACGCACCGGGATCCACCCTCATCTCCGTCAAGCCGCATCGCGAATCGCCCA
>JARRRG010000295.1:0-4234 GCA_037380965.1 Deltaproteobacteria bacterium | reverse complement strand
AAATTCTCCTCAAGGGACGGCCGGATGTTGACGCGACAGACGAAAATGGCAGAACAGCTCTCATGTGGGCCTGCCTGAATCCAGATCCTGAAGTGGTAAGAAAGATCCTTGGAGCCGCGCCGGATGTCAACATCTCGGACTATAAGGGCCGGACGGCCCTCATATGGGCTACCCAGAAGGGGAACGCCCGAGCTGTGGTCATGTTGCTGAATTCTCCGGTCGACCCATCGGTCAACGACGAGTATGGAAAATCAGCGCTCACCTACGCCACGGAGCTGGGAAACACGGAGATTGTCAAGCTGCTCAAGAAACGAACGGCGCATACCGCCAGGCAGCATTGAGGGCGCATCCACATACGATCCCCCCGGTTGATCGCGGTGGAGCGACCCGCTCTTCATTCTGTTCGTGGAACGGTAACGCGAACGGCTAACACTGAGACGCGTGGGTGTACTCGCCGAAGACCTCCCTGAGGACATCGCAAATCTCCCCCAGAGTTGCCCGGACCTTGACCGCGTCAAGGATAGGCGGCATCAGATTGTCTGTTCCCTCGGCAGCCTTTTTCAGCACGGTCAGGGTCGATGCCACAGCGCCGGAATCCCGCTGGCCACGAATCTCTTTCAATCGCCGGGTTTGCATCTCCCTGACCTGTGGGTCCACCCGCAGCAGGTTCATGGGGATCGACTCGTCTGTTTGAAACCGGTTTACCCCGACAATCACCCGCTCACCCGATTCCACCGCTTTCTGGAATCGGTACGCGGAATCGTGGATCTCGTTTTCGATGAATCCGCACTCCACGGCCCGCACCGCGCCGCCCATCTCGTCGATCTTCTCGATATATTCCACTGCCCGGTCTTCTATCTCTTTGGTGAGGGTCTCAATGAAATAGGATCCGGCCAACGGGTCCACGGTCTCGGTTGCTCCTGACTCGTAGGCTATTATCTGTTGTGTGCGAAGCGCGATCTGAACGGACTGCTCACTGGGAAGTGCGAACGCCTCGTCCCGCGAGTTGGTATGGAGCGACTGGGTCCCTCCCAGGACCGCGGACAGAGCCTGAAAAGCTACCCGAACCACGTTATTGTCCGGCTGAGCCGCGGTAAGCGTGCACCCTGCCGTCTGGGTATGGAATCGGAGCATCATGGCTTTGGGATTGGTCGCGCCAAAACGTTCCTTCATGATTCGGGCCCAGAGACGGCGGGCGGCTCTGAATTTGGCGATCTCTTCGATGAAGTCCTGATGCGCATTGAAAAAGAAGCTGAGTCGTGCGCCAAAGCTGTCCACATCCAGTCCCGCGTCGATAGCAGCCTGGACATAGGCGATCCCGTTGGCAAGGGTGAAGGCGACTTCCTGAACCGCGGTGGATCCGGCCTCCCTGATGTGGTATCCGCTGATGCTTATCGTGTTCCACGAGGGCACCCGCTCGTTGCAGAACGCGAAGATATCCGTGATGATTCTCATGGAAGGCAGGGGCGGAAAGATGTACGTGCCCCGCGCGGGATATTCTTTGAGTATATCGTTCTGAATGGTCCCTCTCAGCTTGGCTGAATCGGTGCCCTGTTCCTCCGCGGCCACGATGTACATGGCGAGCAGAATCGCTGCCGGAGAGTTGATGGTCATCGAGGTGCTCACCGAGGCCAGATCGATCCCGCCAAAAAGCCTTTTGACATCCTCGACGCTGTCTATGGCCACCCCCACCTTGCCGACCTCACCCGCGGCGATCTCCATGTCGGAGTCGTACCCGATTTGGGTGGGCAGATCGAACGCGACGGAAAGGCCGGTCTGACCTTGCTCGATGAGGTACTTGAACCGCTGGTTCGTCTCCTCAGCACTCCCGAAGCCCGCGTACTGTCGCATCGTCCAGAAACGGCCCCGATACATCGTTGGCTGTACTCCGCGGGTAAAGGGATAGCTGCCCGGTATTCCGAGATCGTTTTCCGGATCGAAGCTGTCCACATCCCAGGGCCAGTACACCCGCCTCACGGGAATCTCTGATACAGTCGCAAAATCCTCACAACGCTCGGGGCGCTTTGCCAGCTTATCAAGGAGAGCCTTCTCCCACTGATTGACTCTATCTCTGAATTCCTCAGACATGCTCACCTCCAAAAAACGGCCGGGCCCGTGCGAACCGTGCCCCGCCCCGTGAGAAAGAGGAGAGATGAGGGGGCGTGATTCGTCGCTACCGTGGCTCAGCGCTTCCCTCGATCATCGCATTGGCGTCATCAATGAGAGCCGAAGCTAGCTTTGAGCTTCTTCTCCGCGCTCCCTTACGACCTTGCAGGAGATGCCCACACCCTTCATGCCGGTCTCAAAGCAGCCCCCGCACGAGATGCAGGCGGCCCTTTCCCGGTCCCCGCTTTTCCATCGATTGAGCAGGTGAGGCTCGCGTATGAAGGGACGAGACATGGCCACGTAATCTGCCTGCTTTTCCCTCAGAATCCTATCGATGGTGGTCAGGGATCGTATCCCGCCCACGGTTATAACGGGTACGTCGACCTTTTCTTTGATGGCAGCGGCCAAATCCGCGAAATAGGCCTCGTCTTCCTCGGTCCGAATCTTTGTGCGCAGGGGGCCCATGTTCGCGGGCGAAGCGGGGGTGCCTCCGCTCACCTCGATCGCGTCGATTCCGTCATCCGCGAGTCGGCGGGCGATTTCACGCGATTCTTGGGGCACGAGGCCACCCTCAGCGAAATCGGCTCCACTCAGTTTGATCAGGACGGGAAAGTCGTCCCCCACTGCAGCACGAACGGCCTCCAGCACTTCTCCCAGGAATCGGTACCGCTTTTTGGGGCTTCCTCCGTACGCATCGCCGCGTTGGTTCCACAGAGGGGAAAGGAATTCATTGATCCCGTACCCGTGTGCCCCATGGAGCTGGACTCCGTCGAAGCCCGCTTCGAGAGCCCGTGCCGCGGCCGCGGCATAGGCCTCGACGAGCCTGGTTATCTCCCCCCGGCTTACTTCCTTCGGGACACGTCCCGTCACAGGGTCGGGAATAGCGGAAGGGCCCCAGACTTCCTCGTCCTCCCGGAAGAGCTGCTTGGTCGCCCGTACACCGCAATGAACGATCTGCGGGACGATCTTGCCTCCTTCGGCATGCACGGCATCCGCGAGCCGTTTCAGGCCCTCGACCTGACCGTCTTCGTAGTTGCCGATCATATACCGAAGCTGCTGGCCGTTGGGCAAAACGTACTGGTAGCCCGTGACGATCAAGCCGATATCTCCACGAGCCAGTTCGCTATAAAACTCGACCGCGGTGTCGGTTACGGACCCTCGGTCATCGCCGACTCCGCTCCAAGTCGCGGATCGGACGGCTCGATTCGAGAGCTCCAATGACCGTATCCCGGTCTTTTCAAACAGCTCAGGCATGGGAATACCCTCGACTGTCTCGGCCGCTCGACCCGGTATGTCCCACGGGAGGCACTCAACGGGTCGGAACGCTTCAACAGGTCCTTTTCGGTGAGCAGAGTTATTCAGGCGCGGATACAACGCGGAACGATCGAATCGTTCCGCAAGAGCGGCCGCTTATGCAAAGCAGGAGACTCACTCTCTTCAGCCGATACGTTCAATGGGCTGTCCGAAGAGATCAAGCCCGATTTACCGTTCGAATTGTCCGGAAGATATTCCGTGTCTGAGAGGTTTGCCGAGTTCCGCGTTCACACAATGGCTCTTATTCCAGCACCACCAGGACGTCTCCGACCTGGTAGGATTCACCCTCTTTGGCCACGATCTCCTTCACTGTCCCGCCTTCAGGGGCGACGACGGGCAATTCCATCTTCATCGCCTCGATGATGATCACTTCATCGTCTTCCTGAACGTTTTGACCAGCTTGTACCTTCACTGCGATAACTTTCCCATTCATGGGCATGGTTACGTCGGCCATATCCCTAACCTCCTCAAACTTGGCGAGTCATCGCCACTCTTCAAAAGCCTTGATCACCGTATCGCGCTGAAACCACGTCGGTGATGGATTACTGTTCCTTGTGTAAGAGACGCTCATTCAGTCACCGAGGCGCTCAATTCCACTTGCGGCACATTCAGGCGGCGGACATCAGACACATGCAGGCAACACGCCCTCCCCATGCTAGTGCGCATCCTCGGTTGGCTGGCAGAGCTCCATGAGAATTCCAAGGGTGGCTTTGGGGTGCATAAAGGCAATTGTCATCCCATGGGCGCCGACCCGCGGAGCTTCATCGATGAGCTTGATGCCCTTTTCTTTCAACTCGTCTACAGCCTCGAAAAT
>JARRRG010000294.1:0-4237 GCA_037380965.1 Deltaproteobacteria bacterium | reverse complement strand
AGTAGGCGTTGGGGCCACCGGCAGCGGCGGTATTGGTGTCAAGATCCCTGGAATGGCGCCCCTGAATCTCAACTGGTAGGCAGAGACGCGGCTGGAGATACCGCCGGTTTCGAGCGATAGAGACTCAGTGCGTATGATGAAGGCGGCTCCCTGTAGCCTCGGGGCCGCTTTTTCCATTTGTCGATAACAGAGCGCGCCGAGGCGATCACGCCAAGCGCGGCCCAGGATGCGGCATGGTGGTACGCTTCGCCGTCAAACGAGGTGCATCTTTTCCGCTTCTTTCAGCAGATCGTCTCTGAAGCTGGGATGCGCGATGCCGATGATTCCCAGTGCCCGCTCGCGCGTGGACTTGCCTTTCAGCAGCGTCACGCCATGCTCCGTGATGAGGTAATGGGTGTCCATTCGGGGCACGGTGACGGTTGCCCGTTGCTCAAGGTTCGGAATGATTCGGGAGATCGAGCCGTCCTTGACCGTTGATCGAAACGCGATGATGGATGCCCCTCCCCGGGAATGGAAGGCTCCCCGTACATAGTCCAATTGCCCGCCGGTCCCGCTGAATTCCGATCCCGCCAGGTACTCTGAGTTACATTGTCCCAGCAGGTCAACTTCAATGGTGGAGTTGATCGAGATCATGTTGTCGTTCTGACGGATTACGGAGGGATCGTTGGTATACGAAACAGGATAGCTCTCTATGCTGGGATTGTCGTGCAAGAATTCGTACATTTGTCGCGTTCCCAGGGCATTGGTAAAAACGTGTTTCCTCGGATGAATGGTCTTTTTCCTGCCCGTAATAACGCCGCTGGTTATCAACGCCATCATTGCCGGGCAGAACAGCTCGGTATGAATACCGAGGTCCTTGTGACCGTCCAGATAACGTGCGGCTGCATCGGGTATGCTCCCGATTCCCAATTGTATGGTGGCGCCGTCGGGTACCATCTCGGCTATTCGGCGTCCGATTATCTCATCCTCGGGCCTGGATTGACCGGGCGATATTTCCACGAGAGGGACATCATTCTCGATGATGGCATCGACCTCTGAAATATGAAGCAGAGAATCGCCGAACACGCGGGGCATGTGCTTGTTCACCTCGACAATCAACGTCTTGCAGTGGCGGGCCGCGGTAGACGTGTAGTCGTTCACCGTCCCGAAGCTGAAGAACCCCGCCTTGTCCATGGGGGAGACCGTGGTGACGGTAACGTCTATTTCCATGAAGTCACGGCACAATCTGGGTATTTCATGGAAATTGTTCGGCACGAAATAGTCGAGACCCCGCTGGACAAGGCTCCTGTCTCCGCTGCTGACGAACCAGGCATATGCGTGGACCCAGTCGGCGATGTCGGGAGACAGGATGGTGTCGCACGCGGTTTTCAGGGGCAGAAGGGAAAACACCCTGATGTCTTTGAGGTCGTGACTTCTGACCCGGTCCGCAATCGCGGCGAGCAGCGCGGGCGGCTCCGCGGTAGTCGAGCCGTGGACAATGGTAGCTCCGGACGAGATGCGTTCCACCGCGTTCTCGGGTGTGGTGAGTTTCTTGCGATAATGAGCATCATACATCGTGGCGCTCCTACAATAGATTCACGAGGACATCAACCGCGTCCAATTCAGAAGAATTCGGATCATTCCTTGGAAGCACGTGAAGAGATCGATCATGCTGCCGAATCGGTGCTCCAAACGTGGGTGAGTCACGCACCGCTCACTCGTGAGGCTTCCACGTTACGTAAGTCCCGAGCCTATCGATCATTGAAAACTATTCTAACATGTTTCGTAACGTTCCAGATTCTCGTCACACGGTATCATGAGATGGATCCGACTCTCCCGTAACGGCGAACAGCCCCTGGTGAAAGCGCCCGGCCACACGACCGGCTCGAGCCGCGCGCCGCGGTGGGAATCGAGCGGCCGAGGGTGGTGGTGTCGTCGATGCATCAAGGATTGACCCCGGATGCCAGGGAAGGAGACATGGTGCTTCTCTTAATTCTCGGCTGTGGCACCGAGTAATGCTGCGTTTTCCACCTCCTTGACACCTTCCGGGTTACTTGGTAGAGATTGGTGATTGAACGCACGTAATACGACCGCGGCTATTTACGGCCAACCCGAAATGATTTGCCTGTCCGGCCGCGGCCTAACACCCTAATGAGGAGGGAAGCATGAATGCCTCGAGAAGAGTGATCTTTTTACTGATGGCGCTTGTGTTTTCGGTGGCTCTGGTTTCCGCCGCATTGGCTGATGCCCCTGAGCCCGCGGCAAAGAAAAAGCAAACCGTTTTGAAGAAATACGTCACCGCGGCTCAGGCGTACGAAAAGTGGAAGGCCAATCCGAAAGAGGTAGCCATTTTGGATGTGCGCACCCCGGAGGAATATGATTTTGTGGGGCATCCAACCATGGCTACCAATGTTCCTTTCGAGCTTTGGACCGGAAAGTGGAATCCGGCGAAGAAGAAGTTCGTTCTGAAGAAGAATCCCGAGTTCGTCACTCAGGTCAAGAAGAAGTGGAAGCCCAATGCGACCCTGCTCATTATGTGTAGGTCCGGATCACGGTCTGCCGCGGCGGTGAACGCCCTGGCAAAAGACGGGTTCAAGAACGCGTACACCGTCGTTGACGGGTTCGAGGGAGACAAGGTCAAAGACAAATCAAGCGCTTTTCATGGCCAGAGGATGGTGAACGGCTGGAGGAACGCAGGGGCGCCATGGTCGTATAAGTTGGACCCCAACCTGGTCTACAAGCCGTAATCGGCTGGAACGGGGCGTCCAATGCGGCCATTCGATCATGAAATGCTTCTCCTGTGGTCGTTTCGCCCCCGATGAGCATTGCGAATGGAAGCGGCATCTTCGCGGCTTGGATAGATATGCAGCGAAGGTTTCTTGAAACGGGCTGTCGGGGGGATCCCTTTTCAAAATGGATCCCCCGGGCGGTTCCCAGTGTGCCCGCCGCAATCACGTGCTTCGCCTGCGCGACCCCGTCGCGGAGATCTTGTCCGGCCCCACTCCCGGGTCTCGCTCGTTATCCCGCCGGATTCAGGCACGTCATTCTGAAGCACGTCTTTCTTCCAGGATTGCAATCGATTCCGTACGAATGCCGGTCTGGCGCGGCTCATTCGGATCGCCCCACCGCCAGAGGGCATGTGTTCCACACTCTTTCCGGGGGAGCCTTTTTCCAAGGGCACGCGGCTCTCCCCACTCAGGGACGACCGAATGATCATGGACCATCACACCATTAGATTGACCTCATGCAATTGAGACGATACATTCGCGCCGTTTCGAACATTTGGCCTTTAATTCCGTCAATACAGTAAAGAGGTTCCTAGGAAAGGATGGGCCCGCGTTTGAAAACCTTTCTTATCTCGACGGCGATCATCCTCGCCGGTGTGACCGGTTTCGTTACCTTAAAAGCGACCAAGCCGGTCCCCCCGCAAAAAGAGGAAGAGAAGGCCCACCCGATTGTCCGGGTCATAAATGTGAAGACGGAAGACGTACGTGCCTTCGTCGAGGAGACCGGGACTGTTCAGCCAAAGACGACTATCGATCTCACGGCCGAGGTAGCCGGCCGAATAACGTATGTCTCCGAAAACATGCGGATAGGCAACTTCGTCACCGCGGGGGAATTGCTTGTCGAGATTGATCCGAGGGAATATCGTCTGGCCGTGGCCCAGTCTCGGGCACAGATAGCCCAATTGAAAGCGGAAATGGCCAAGGTCAAGCAGGAGAAAGCCAACATCCGGAGAAACCTTGAGGTGGAACGACAAAAGCTGAAGCTCTCCCGGGCCGAATTGGAACGGAAAAGAAAGCTCTTTAAATCAGGCTCTATTTCCCAGAGTGAGATTGACAAACAGGAGATAGATGAGAAGCTCATGGAGGCTGCCCTGCTCAATCAACAGAACGCGCTGGCTCTCCTGAAATCGGAGACTGATCTCATAAATGCTAAAATTGAGGCCACCCAGGCTCAGCTCGAAATGGCGGAGCTCAAGGTTGAGAAGACGAAGATACTTGCACCCGTCAACGGCCGGGTCCAGGAGGAATCGGTCGAGGTTGGACAGTACGTTCCGGTAGGACAGAAGCTTGGCACTATCTATGACATTTCCGCTATGGAAGTGGTGGTTCATATAGCACCGCGCAGGATGGCCCCGTTGGCGGCTTTGGTGGAGGAGAAGGCGGAATTCAAGGGCATCACGGATATCAATCAGGCCAACGAGCTCATCAAGCGATACGGTCCGACGGCAACGGTCCAATTTCGGTGGCGGGGC
>JARRRG010000293.1:0-6774 GCA_037380965.1 Deltaproteobacteria bacterium | reverse complement strand
CGGCAATACCTGTGGGGTGGGCGAACTCTCCCGGTCCGGTGCCGGTCTTCCCGAGGACCGAGACGAACGAGCCGTCCAGCCTGTACTCCTGAACTCGGTTATTGTAAGTGTCCGCTACCCAGAGGTGCCTATGCTCGTCCAGCACCATCCCCTGGGGCATGTTGAGCAGTCCGGGAGCATCCCCGACGCCTCCGAAACTCCTCTTGAACTTCAAGTCCCTACCAAACACCTTCACTAATCCATGCTTGCTGTCCAGCACCAGGATATCGCCGTCAGGGCCCACTGAAGACGCGGTCGGGAGGCGAAACTGGTTCTTCGCATCTCCCCATTCTCCCAGCACGGCAATCAGTTCCCTTTCACGGAAGATCTGAATCCTGTGATTGCGAGTGTCGGCAATCAGGACCCTGTCGTCCGCGTCTATATGAACTCCCTGCGGCGTAGAAAACGTTCCGCCCACGGATCCGATCGAACCGATGACTCCTCTCACTTTTCCGTTCTCATCGAAGATTTGAACCCGGCCGTTATTGGAGTCAACTACGTGGATGAGGCCGCTGGAATCAATAGCCAGCCCCTTGGGGAAATTAAGCTTCCCTGCCTCAGCGCCGGGACGGCCGAAGAACGAGAGCGGTCGGTTCGATGAATCGAGCCGCACGACCCGATAGCCGGGCGGATCGGTCATGATGAGATGCCCCGATCGATCGAACGCCAGATCAAAGGGACTTCCCAGTGTTCCGTGCCCCGGCCTCTCCCTTGCCGCATGTCCGGGCCCGGAGAGCGCTATAATATCGAAGAGAGAAAATGCCCCGGTAACTCCGAGAGCTTTGAGAAAAGTACGCCGTTTCATTGCAGTTTTTCAGACCCTACGCAGCGCAAGAGAGTGTGAGCTACGAGGGAGACCTGAATCGAAGGAGTACTGACCGATCGGAACAAAAAGCGATGGGCCTGAGAGGTATCATATTGCGGTTTTGCGAGCGAGTCAAGGGGGCAGACCCGCGACACCAGCCGCACATATCCAGGCATGGCGGTGTCCGACGTTACGTCAAGCCCCTCGGCGCGCCTCACAAGCCTATCACGTTACCCGCTCCGGCGTCATTGCTCCCATGACAAAGCCCGTAGCGAGGTCGATCCCATCATAAAGCACGTCACGCCATCAGCTTCATCGATTCATGCGAACGTCAGTATGTTTTCCACCGGTTCTCGATCACTCCTGAACAGACTCGCAGGTGCGTCGTGGTGAGGCTTACCGATAGCTATTCCGAGAACGAGCTTCTTTGACCGGGGGATGTCGAGAATCCTCTTCACGATGTCCGGGTAGTGCATGGTCGCGGCAATGTAGATGGTCCCCAACCCCTCCTGAAAAGCCGCATAGCAGAGGGTGGTCCCCATTGATCCCACATCGAGGCACGCATAGGGCTCGTTGAGCTCGCCGTCTATCGTGAGGTAAACGACCGCAGGCGCGCCAAAGAGCCTGTACATGTTCAAATAATGCTCTGCACGCGCTTCCTTGTCCTCCCTCTTGATGCCCATTTTTTCAAAGAGGGCCCTTCCCAGGCCCACGTACCGGTTCTTATGCTTCTCGGGATACTCCATAGGCATCTGGATGTCTGAGCGGGGCGGCGCGCCTGACTGGACTTCCTTGACAACAGCGTTCACAAGTTCCCGGGTTTTGTCTCCGTCCGCCACCACCAATTCCCACGGTTGAATATTTCCCCAGGAGGGGGCCCACCTGGCAAGATCCACGATCTTGGCTATGGTCTCGCGGGGTACGGGATCAGGAAGAAAGACGCGAATGCTTCTCCTCCCATGGACCGCATCGTTGAGTTCCATGTTCCACCTCTCGTCTCAGTTGTTCGGGTGATGTGAGAAGATAACACGAACAATGCGATCGGTGGAAAGAAGTTATGACTTCCTCGAATTATTTTCTTGCACGCGCGTGAAGAGACTAATGATTTCAGGGCATGGTGACCCCACGACCGGAGAGCGATCCTGAAACCGCGGCGGAAAGAATCGCATGGACAGGGGCCGCGGGCCCCTCTGTGGCGCGTCGGGTGGAGGTTCTTTTGCTTTGCAATATGCACAGCCCAATGATAAAAAAAGAGGTTACTTTCAATCCCTTTCCCTTCAATCAGTAATACAGCCAAGGAGGATGGAAAATGGCTTTCATGTTCCGTGGACGCTCAATCGACAAGGTTGGCGTGATCGGCTCGGGTCAGATCGGACCGGACATAGCTCTGCATTTCGTAAAGGTTCTGCATCCATTCGGAGTGCAAGTGATCGTAGTGGACGTCGTCGACGAGGCACTGGAAAAAGGCAAGGCCAAGTTGTTCAAGAAGGTGGACAAGGGCGGCGAAAAAGGGGTCTTCAAACCGGCTCAAGTGGAGGGCATGAAAAGCCACGTCACCTTTACCTCCGACTACGGCCAGCTCAAAGGGGCAAACGTGGTGGTGGAAGCCGCGACTGAAGATCTTCCTCTCAAACGCCGAATTTTCAAGCAGGTGGAAGAGCTCGTCGACTTTCTATGAGTTCATCGGAAAGATTCCCATTCAGGTCGGCTCGAGGTACGGATACGCGGCGGACCCGGTGTTCGAGGGACTCGCTCTGGCATGTATACAATGCGTCGACGCGGGTCTGGGAGACAGCAAGCAGGTCGACGCGGTCGCGTCAAAATCCCTCGGATTGACTGTGGGCCCCTTTACCGCTCATAACCTCACCGGAGGCAATCCCATCACCGCTCACGGCCTTTCCGAAATGAATGAACGTCTCAATCCATGGTTTCGCGTCCCTGACAGTCTCCGGAAGATGGTGGATACCAACGGCGTCTGGGAGGTTCCGGCCAGAGGTGAGAGCGTCGAGGTTCCGCCCGAAAAGGAGAAGGCGATCGCGGATGAGCTCAAGGGAGCATACTTCGCCATTGTATGCGACATGCTTGATTCCGGGATTATCACAACGAGTGATTTCGATCTGCTCGTCAGCGTGGCGCTCGATATGAAGCCTCCTTTCACCTTCATGAATGCGATCGGTGTGGACAAGGCCCTCGAGCTGGTTGAAGCCTTTGCAAAGAAGTATCCGGATATGCCGGTATCCGAGACCCTCAGGGAGCAGGCCGCTTCAGGCAAACCCTGGGAAATCCCCGACGTGCTCTTCGAGAAAAAAGGTGATGTCGGGATCATCACCATTCGGCGGCCTCGGGCCCTTAACGCGCTCAACAGCAAGGTATTCGCCGACATGTTCCCCTGGGTCGAGCACATCAAACGCGATCCTGACATCAAAGCGGCTGTTATTACGGGCTTTGGAAACAAGGCATTCGTCGCGGGCGCGGACGTGAAGCAGATGGCAGGATTTACCAAGCCGGAAGAGGGCGAGGCCTTCGCCAGAGAGGGCCAGATCGTTTCCATGGAGTTGCAGAACCTCGGCAAGCCTCTGGTGGCGGCAATGAACGGACTGGCCCTGGGAGGAGGGATTGAGTTGGCAATGTGCGCCACTGCCAGAGTTGCCCTCAAGAGTTTGAAATTCTTCACCGGACAGCCGGAAGTGAACCTCGGACTTATTCCCGGAATGGGGGGAACCCAACGACTTCCCAGAATCATCGGCTTTGAGCGGGCCGCGGAGATGATCCGTACCGCGAATCCCATCTCCTCGGAAACCGCGCTTGAATATGGACTGGTCAATGAATTGGTGGAAGGCGACGTCCGCGAGAGGGCTGTCCAGCTGGCACGGGAAATCGCTGAAGGCACCACTCAGGTGAAGCCTATGGAAACCGGTCCGCTGAGTGACGTGCCCGACTCTCTTCCTGACCTGGACATCGGCCATCACTCCAAAGCCATTGATAAAATCGCGGTCGCAGCTATACTCGAAGGCGCAAAGATGACCATTGAAGAGGGCCTCAAGACAGAGGCGAAATGGTTCGGCCACTGCTGGACCACGGAGGATAATCAGATCGGACTCAAGACCTTCGTGGAGAAAGGTGCACGCGCCAAAGCGGAATTCGTGCACCGATAGAAAAGCGCGGCGACAAAATAGAAGCGGTAATTACCGGGGGAGCGTTTTTGCTACAAGCGTTTCCCCGGTTCTTGCGTACGGAGCCCGCATCGCCCGGACGGATTGCCGTCGGTCTCGTGCTTTACGCGGCCGGGCATCCCGGCAGTACGGGCATGGTCTCTCCCCCTTTGAGTCGCGAGCCTCAGAATGCTCCCGCCCTACTTTCAGAGGCTGTGGCTTCACCACTTCCGGTACGGTATAGTTGAAAATCACCGCCCTTCAAGAGAGTGGAGAATACTGCCATGCCATATTTTCTGTATTCGATTTACGATGACGCAACACCCGTCGAGCTGCTCGAAGAACAAGATGACCTGGATGGGGCTCGTAAGGCTCGCAATCGGTATGATCGATCACGCGGTCCGAATGACAATTTCTTCGTGGACTTCTTCTACGCGGGAAGCGAGGAAGAGGCCCGCGCGAAAGCAAGAACAAGACATGACGAATGGTTGGCCACACTCGGAAAAGCTGAGAGCTGAGCGGCCACTCTCACCTGTCCCTCCTTTTTGACCCGCGCCCTCTCTGGATAATGGAGCGGTCGCGGCCGTTCCGATAAAAGAGAAAGAATCGATCGCTCCACGACCCGCCGGCATGGAAGCCGTCCAATCGGAAGCAACCAACTCCTGCATGTGAATCACTGAAACCAAACCGGGGTCAATAATCGACTCGATGGGGCACTAAGGGCCCCGGCGCGGATGATGCGGGAGGGCTGAGAGTCCCCGAGGAAAAAAGGATTGATTTTGTCCGCAGATTTGTCTAAAGCACTTCCTGGAACTGACCCAGTCAGGTCAAACAGTTAGAAGGAGGACTTAAGGTATGACATTAAAAACGATCAGGGAAAAGGCACGGCACATCGGTGTCAAAAACTATACCCGTTTCAGGAAGGAGGATCTAATTCGTACCATCCAGGAAAAAGAAGGAAATCAGCCGTGTTTCAAGGGGATCTCCGATTGCTGGGAGTTCCGCTGCCTATGGAGAGAAGAGTGCCAAGGCTGAAAGTTGTGGCATGTCAAGTGGAAAGGGATCCGGTCCCCCGGAAGGTCGGTACAGGTACGAGCACACCTTCGAGTCGCTGGTGGCAAATGGACGGCACGGGCACGACCCGACGCAGGGGAGGCGTTCGACAGCCGTGTCTCAGCCCGGTGTTCCCCCTCTTTGTGATGCCGTGACCGATCCCGGCATCAAGCGCGAGGCTCAGTCGATAATCGATTCGGATCGCCACGTAATTCATCTCTTTGCTCAGGCAGACTTCTCGAGTCAAGGATGTCGGAGTTCGTCAGCCCCCGGGGAGGCCGAGGAGAGAACGGCTTCCCCGGAACCCTCCCAAAACCTCGTGTATGTGCCCGCAGAGAACCCTGTCATTCTCATCCGCGAGTACCTCAGGGCCCTGCTGAAATTCATGATGTGAAGACCTGCTCTCGTCTCATCATCTTCGCGGAGGAACGCGAGTGACGGATGAGCATGATCCATGACTCCGCACGAGTCATCACTGATCCTTTCCGCTCGGAGTCTTTCACCTCATGGGCCCGAAGTTCCCTCGGTCTTGATGACAGAAGCACACGTGCAGGCGTCTGTTCGTTGAAAAAATGCTTTCCTGTAGTAGAATGGGCGCCTGCCTCGGTAGCGAACGACTCTCTGTTCTTGGGCTGACGCAATTGGTGCGACCGGCCGGGAAGGGACCGGTACGAGCATGGAACTGCCGGAGCGAAAAATTTTCACGGTTACTGAACTGACCGAGCAGATCAAGCATCTGCTGGAATACGAGTATCCTTCGGTCTGGGTTCAGGGAGAAATCTCAAACTTTCGATCCGCGCCCTCAGGCCATTATTATTTCACGCTGAAGGATGAGCACGCGCAGGTGCGGTGCGTGATGTTCAAGCCTCAGAACAGGTTCCTCAAATTCAGACCGGAATCGGGGTTGGAGGTTATCGCGTGGGGCCGTCTCTCGGTCTATTCGCCCCGCGGTGAGTACCAATTGATTTTGGACACCATGGAGCCTCGAGGAATCGGCAGCCTCATGCTCGCCTTCGAACAGCTCCGGGACAAGCTTGCCGCGGAAGGGCTCTTCGATGAAGCCCGCAAGAAAAAGCTGCCCCCCTTTCCCAAGACCGTCGGACTGGTTACATCTCGCAAAGGTGCGGCTGTTCGGGACATGATTCGGATAGCGACTCGTCGCTCCCCGGGCATTCATATCCTGGTGAGCTCCACCTCGGTTCAAGGCGATCGTGCCCCGGACGAGATCGTGGAAGCGCTGGGAAGAGTAACCCGAGCCGATGATGTGGACGTAATCATCATCGGTAGAGGGGGAGGGGCCATAGAGGATCTCTGGGCCTTCAATGACGAGAAAGTCGTCCGGGCTGTGGCGGCATGCCCCATGCCCATAGTGAGCGCGGTCGGGCATGAGACCGACTTCACGTTGACGGATTTCGCCGCTGACGTGCGGGCATCGACCCCTTCGTCCGCGGCGGAGATTGTCGTAACGGACAGGCGGGAACTTCAGGAGGGCGTGCTGCATCTGGTGGCCCGCCTGAGAGCCTCCGTCACGAGCATCCTGGACAGATACACCCGGATTACCGGTGAAACGGTTAAGCGTCTCTATGATCCCCGTCGCAGAATTGAAGAACGGCGTCAGCGTCTCGATGAGCTGACGACTCGCCTGGGACTCGGTATTCGCCGCAGATTGACCGTTCTCAGGCGGGAGACCGGTGCCACTGCGGATCGGCTCAGACCGGAATTCCT
>JARRRG010000292.1:4291-6779 GCA_037380965.1 Deltaproteobacteria bacterium | reverse complement strand
CCGGAAATCGGATGTGGAAGGACACCGACTCCGTTCCCTCCGCCGCCTGACTCACTTGAACAGCCGAACGCGGGCTGCCCCAAACCGGAAGAAGAACCCAGTTCATAGTGAGAGGGAGAGTGCCTCGCAGACTGTATCGGACATGCGTGCCCGGCACATCCGTGCCGTCAATGGAAACCCAGCCGCGCGGTGGATGCAGTGTGCCGGTACATTGCTCGATTTCCAGCGTGTGCGAGCCTGTGAACGGTATGAGTTGGAACCCCGGGCCGCGGGCATCAATACTCTGGAGAATGAAACTCCGGATGTCGATTTCCACGCGACCCGGCAGGAATTGCCAGCACGTCGTCACATCGTGAGCACCTTCACCGCTGACCGTGTCACGAACGATCCAGTAAGCGGGTACGACGAAAAGAACCGTACGCTGGACCGCCAAATCGGTTTCAATGCCGGCCCAGGGTCCTCGGCAGACGCCGGTGGCAATCTCGAGCCCCCGGTCATGTCGATAGACGAAATCCGTGCCCGCGGGCCGTATCCTCTCCAGGAACGGCAAGCCGGCACGTTCGGGTCCTTTTCCGTCGATCAGGATCATGGAGTGAGCGTCCGGCGATCGGTAATGATCCGTCAGCTTATCGGGCGCGTAGGTGGTGATCCCCGGGTCCGCGAGCCGGGGGATTCCCAGCGCGGTTACATCGAGCGAGAGGGCGTCACCGTGAACGTGTCCGGCTCCGGGAGGACCTGCCCTGAACACAAGATGATTCGCATCCGGCTCGTGACCCGACCTCATGATCGCGATTCCCGCATCGGGAAACGCCTGCGAGGTCACCCGGGGAGCTCTTCCCTCCAGCCCGCGACTCCCTATCCACGTGAGATCCGGACGCCGGAAGAGTTCACCCGCTTTTCCGACCAGGGCCGTGAAATCTCCTTTCGCGCCGGCCGAGTCGTTCAGGGAAGGCCACGAAAAGTCGGGCCGATGCAACGCGGCGAGATAATCCGTGCACTTCTCGAGTGGACGGTCAAATGCTCCCGGCAGCTCGATTCCCTTGACCCGCGCGGCTTCCTTGATCTCGAGCAACGCATGCAAGCAGATGGCATGATAGAGCGGCGAAATCTCGAAATGCACCCCGTCGGAGAAGAACTGGTCGCTGAATGCCTTTCCAAGCCGTGCCAGGCCTTCCTTACGCCACTTCTCCGCCTCCCGGAACTGCGGGAAGTACATCCCGGCAAGGGCCAACGCCGCGGACTCGACCACGATCCAGTTGCCCGGATGACCCTGATGATCCATCAGGCTTCGCGCGTGCTCCCACACGGAGCAGAGCATGTCAATCTTTGTCGACTCGCGGAACGCTGGATGAGACCAGGAAACTCCTATGACCCACAGCCACTCCCTGAGCCTCCACGCGGCAGAGAGCGTCTCCCAGCCCGGGCCGGCGCCGCCGTTCGATCCCACCGGCACTGGATGAGACGCGATCCAACTCGCTACGATCTCGTCAATTGCATGAACGAAACGGGCTTCACCTGTCCGGACCAGGGCCGCGAGCAGTTCCCGCAAGAAATGGTGCCGATGGAGAAAATGAGCCCATTCCAGTACTCCCGACGGATTGGCATCCCAGGGAACGGGCACGTGCAACCGCTGGCCCATCACCCGTCCCTCGAGGATTTCCTCGCCCTTCTCACAGGGATAGGGATGGGGAGGCGGAATGCGAAACCCTGTGTTGGAAGCCGTGTAGGGCGCCCATTGCTCGGGCCCCGGCCTTGATCCCTCCGGGCCGGGCGGTGCGTGTGCGGCCGATTCGAGCGATTCCGTCACTCCGGGAACATCGCGGCCCAGCGCGGTCGACAGGCCCGGGACTCTGAGTCGCGGTCCGGCAGGAATTTCCCGCAGCTCGCCATGAACACAACGGATAGAGACCTCGACCGGTCCGGACTCCGATGCCGTCTTTTCCCGGTAAAAGCCAAGCTCGATCGTGCGGACGTCAGTCCATCCCTCCGGCAGCCCGTCCGTGCCGAAGGCCTCTGCCGGAAAGCTGACTTCTCGCCATGCCCCGGGCAGCAGGACCTCCCGTCCACCCGACACGGAGACAGGGGGGAGTCCCGGCCCATTGTCGTCGGAACCGTGATTGAGCGAGATGCCCACCAGCAGGGGCTGTGCGGTTCGGTTGAGAGCGGTGACGGTGAGGCGGTTGAATCGGGAGAGATCCGTCCGATGCGGGGAAAGGACAAGCCGGAGTCGATGCGGAGACCCAAATCCTACCGAGTCACTCTCACGTGTCCCGCCCTCTGCACCCGCCAGGGCATCGACATCGAAGAGAAGCTCTCGGGAGAGTACCGTGTCCCGAAGAAACTGTTCAGGCGCTAGCTGAGGATCCCACATGGGGAATCGGGTCTACTCGGAAAGGCCCAGGTACACCAGGCCGATAGGGCTCGTGCAGGGAAGCCACGTCAATATGCCCCAGATAATCGACTTGGTACGTGCCCTGGCGATTGCCAG
>JARRRG010000292.1:0-4263 GCA_037380965.1 Deltaproteobacteria bacterium | reverse complement strand
TCAGAATCACCCAAAACCACCAGCCGGGCTTTCCAGCGATATTCACCAGGAGGTACAAATTCGCGATCGGGATGAATGCGAGCCATGCGTGCCTCGTATTCGTCTTCCTCGCAATCAAGAACACCATGAGAGTGAGAAAGAGGTAAACCACAACCGGAATGATAAACGCCAGTATTCCCATCCCAAAAAGAAGCCCCGCCAACGGAGCCAGGCTTCCCTTCGGCACAGTGACAGGAGGCATTCCCTTCTTCTCCGCGCCCATACCGGGAATCGGAACCGGGATGCGACCCTGTTCCGCTTTCTTTCCGCGCGTCACCCCTTTTGCCGCCCGCGTCGAAATCGGCCCCCCGGTCTCGTGGCCCGGCTTCTTCGCCAACCGACGCGGCGCACGCGAAGCGGCAGAAGCCTCCTTCATTGATGCCTGTATCTTCTCGAGCACACCTTTCCTGTCCGTATCATTGGGGTTGGCTTCGAAATACCTGAGGAACTCTTTTGCAGCCAGATACGGTTTGTGCTGAGCCTCGTACACAAGCCCGATATTGTAGTGGGGCTCAGCGAAGTCTTTGTCATACTTGAGTGCCAATCGGTAATTCTTCATGGCCTCCGCGTACTTGCCCTGCTTGCGAAAAACCTCTCCTCGATTGTTGTACGGCTCGGCCCACTCGGGACTCAGACTCACCGCCTTGTCAAAATCGGCCATGGCTGCATCAAGGTCGCCCAGATCGTCATACGCCATACCTCGCCAGTTGTACGCCTCGGGGGAGTCCGGGTGCTTCTTGATGGCTTCAGTATAGATCGTTACCGCTTTCTTGAGATTCCCGGCTTTGTGCTGATCCAGGCCTTCCGCGACCAGGGGGGGCACTTGGGCAAGAACGGGTGAACTGATCCAGAGGAGCAGGAAGCAGATCGCACCGGCCATACCGGCCAGGATGCTCCGAGCATGCTCAGGGTTAGTGCATTTTCGTCCGCCCCTCCGGAATCCGGAATCGAGGGTTGAACAACTGTACACCACCGTCTCCCCTTGATTCGCCGCGATTCTCGATTGGATAGTCTCAGACGACGATCCGGAGTTGTTGCTGCGGATCCGCGGCTCAAAACGCTGAGTTTCGGTACCCCTGGAGTTTTGCATGCGATCCCCTCTCTGGTGCTGGAGAGCGAGTTAAGAAAACCCATTACCCTGCAACGCTTCTTCATGTAGCAGATTTTCATGATGCGGTCAAGCGAGATTCGGTCCAGGTCATTGAAAAATCAAGGATTTTCATGAGAGCGGTTTTGGAGCCACGCAAACATGTCCTGGAGAGCACACCGAAACGCCTTGCGGAGGGGCATTGCCGGGGTTTAAGCTCTTGGGAGACCTCAATCGACGCAACAAAGAACTTGAGGGGCTCACGGGTTGGAATGCCTCTTCAGGCCCCATGCAGGTGGTTGAAAAGTGACCCGACGAGCTCAGCCGGGTCTGAATGCTCGACGAGGAGAGCTCGAGAGGAACCTCCCGCCAGAGACCCCAGTCTGAGAAATTCGCTGCTCAGGCCACCCGTACCCGCGAGAATTCCAATGGCCTGTCTCGGACCCATTTCATCGAACGCGATGGTGAATTCGTTCAATGTCCCCATGCCTCCTCCAATGAAGACACAGGCATCGGAGCTTCGGATGAGGATGACATTGCGGCCCTTCGTACCCATACCGGTGAAGATCATGATCCGGCTGTCGAGCGGATACGAGTAGACCCGACCGTGTTCTTCCCGGTTCCCGGCCGGCGAAACGGCTACGGTCACGCCCCCGAAGGCAATCGCTCCCCGGACCGCGGCATGTGGAAGTCCCGTGCAGCCGCCGGTGAGAAGTATTCCGCCTCGTGCGGCGATGAGCTCTCCGACCGCGAACGCCTTTTCAGCCGCAGGGGAATCTGCTGAGACCGCGGCTGATCCGAGAACCGCGACCTTGACAACACGATCTGATTCCACACTCCTCCTCCGTTGAAGCCGTCACGATTCCGCATTCAATCTCGGCCCTCAGGCCCTCACGGCCGCGAATGCGTTCGAAACCTTGGCTGGGACTCGAAACGACCTCGCACAAAATGGTCCTTGACAACATCCCCTGCAAGCGGATACATTTTGCGGGCTACGTCTCTCCTGGAGCCAATTCAAATTATCATGAACGTGTATTGTGCCATTGTATTGGCCGCGGGTAAAGGGACTCGCATGAAATCCAATCTCTGTAAGGTCCTGCATCCGCTGGCCGGCCGACCGATGATTTCATACGTTACCGATACGGTTGAGTCATCGGGGATTGGAAAGACTGTTGTTATTGTCGGGCACCAGGCCGATGAAGTAAAAAGATCGATCCCGGGAGGCGGGATCGAGTTTGTCCTGCAAGAACCCCAATTGGGAACCGGTCATGCCGTGATGGCGGCCAGAAAAGTATTGGACAGCTTTGAGGGTGACGTGCTCATCCTTTGTGGGGACGTCCCGCTCATTCGGCCTGCAACGATCCAGGGGTTCATGGAGTACCATCGTGAAAAGGACAGCCGCTTGACGGTGGTGACAACTTTTGTTGAAAACCCGATGGGTTACGGACGGATTATACGGAATGAATCAGGCGAGGTCGCCCGCATCGTTGAGGAAAAGGATTGCGATCCGGACGAGGCGACGGTGAAAGAAATAAACACGGGAATTTTCCTCGGTTCGGCCCAACTGGTCTTCTCTCTGCTCGAGAGGATACAGCCGGACAACGCCCAGGGAGAGTACTACCTGACGGATATCGTTGCCCAGGCGGCAAGGGAATCCGTGCCCGTTCATGGTCTCATCCTCGAGGATTCGCAGGAGGTGATCGGAATTAACACCCGATCCGATCTGGCAAAGGTCTCTCGTATTATCCGGGGAAGAATCCGCGAGCGATTGATGAGCGAGGGGGTAACCCTGATCGATCCTGAATCGGCGTACATTGACGAGGCGGTTCGGATCGGCCCCGATACGGTGATTCATCCGTCCGTCACCTTGCTGGGACAAACGGTAATCGGTAGGGACTGCGTAATCGAGCCCGGTGTTCTGATGTCGGATTGCGTGGTGGGTGACGGCGTCACCATCATGCTCGGCTCGCGGCTGGATTCGGCCGTCATCGACGATGGGACCTCGATAGGCCCCATGGCTCACCTCCGGCCCGGAGCCAATATCGGCAAGAACGCCCGTATCGGCAACTTCGTCGAGGTGAAGAAGACCGTTGTGGGTGACGGATCCAAGGCAGCCCACCTCACGTATCTCGGTGACTCGACAATCGGAAAGGACGTCAATATCGGATGCGGGACCATCACCTGCAATTACGACGGCCGCCACAAGCACCCAACGGTTATTCATGACCGATGCTTCGTCGGCTCAGACGTGCAATTCATTGCCCCGGTTGAGATCGGCGAGGGAAGCCTCATTGGTGCAGGCAGTACCATAACCCGCGATGTTCCGCCCGGCACGCTGGCTGTATCGAGGGCAAAGCAGAAGAATTACCCTCTCAGGAAAAGTCAGAGAGGGGGCTCTTCTGATGAGAATCAGGGGTCTTGAGCTAACGGGGCGTACCGTGCTTGCGCCCATGGCGGGGATCACGGACCCCCCGTTCCGAAGAACCGTCCAGAGATTCGGAGTGTCGGCCCTCTGGACCGAGATGATGAGCGCACACGCGCTCGCGGTTGCGAGAAAGACCTTTCGTACCATGAACCTCGAAGGGCATGAGGTGCCCACGGTTTTTCAGATCTGCGGGTATGAGCCTGAGGTCATGGCCGACGCCGCTCGCATCGTTCAGGATCGGGGCGCGGCCGCAGTGGACATCAACATGGGTTGCCCGGTGAGAAAGATTGTGCAGAAGGGCGCCGGCGCAGCCTTGATGAAGAACCTTCCCCTTGCGGGAAGGATATTATCCGCGGTACGGCGAGCAATCGGGATCGCGCTCACCGTGAAGATCAGATCCGGGTGGGACGAAAAGGATCCGAATGCCGCCGCGTTCGCCCGCGTTATCGAGGATGCCGGGGCCGACGCGGTGGTGGTGCATGCGCGCACGCGTTCCCAGCTACATTCGGGGCCGGCGTCCCTGAACATAGTCTCGGAGGTCAAGGAGGCCGTCAAGATACCGGTGATCGGCAACGGCGGGATTCTGAGTGTTGACGACGCGGAGAGCATGACGAAGCTCACCGGATGCGATGGAGTCATGGTCGGCAGGGGAGCCCTGGGCAGGCCCTGGCTGCCCGGTAAAATCCTTGGACGTCAGGGGGGCGAACAGGGG
>JARRRG010000291.1:0-4266 GCA_037380965.1 Deltaproteobacteria bacterium | reverse complement strand
GTGAAGACCGTGCACGAAATTAAGAACGCGGTAACAATTACAAGAATCTTTTTCATGTAGTTCCTCCTTGGCTTTTGTAAATCGCGGTTCATACGAACGACGATGGGCCAGACTTCTCTATACCTCGCGAGCCCTCGCGACACATGATCGAGCAGAGTGGCGGGATTAAGTCGTGGCTCGGTCTCGGTCCTCCTGCCCGTCGGTCCGGAGAGCTTCGTCCCTTGTGGATCAAGGACCATCAACCGGCAGATGTCGCTCTGAATGCAATCTGTGTCACCTCGTGTCCCACGATTATCAGCCTCTTCGGCCAAGCGGGCCTTCTGGGGGTACATCACCGACGAGGAGTTTTTCAACGTGAGGTACTCTACTCGACGCGCAAGATCGACTTCAGCGAGTTACCCACCTCTCAAAGGTCGTCTCTAGCATCAGCTTCGGCAGTAGACTTCCCGGGGAATGGTACCGCTGCGTCCGGCGGCTCCCCGTTATCGGATGACGGTTGTCGCTTAAGAGACCGAGGTACAGCAGAGGAGCCAGCGCCCCGACCTCCCCCGGCGCGGTTCACACTGTCATCATGGAACCCTCGCGGGCTCCCTCCACCGCTATGGCAAATCGCGATTTCTCGAAGAGCTTCTTGCATCCGTCAACCATGCGGGATACGCCACCATCTGTTCGCCAGGGGTCGTGATGGAACAGGACCAGCTTTTTTGCCCCTGCCTCTAAAGCGAGCCGAGCCACGGAGTTCAAGTCGGAATGTCCCCATCCTCTTCGCACGTTCATCTCCTCGGGCTGATACTGGCAATCGTGAACGAGCAGATCCGCATCCCGGGAAAAAGCCACGAAGTCACGAAAACAGGTGCCTGACCATCCGTCTTCTCTGAGCTCGTTGTCTGTCAGAAATACGAAGGTTCCGGAATCTTCGGTGAACCTGAACCCCATGCCACCCTGGGGGTGCTGAAGCTTGTGGGATTCCACCACCGTGTCGTCGAGGACCATCTTTCCACTGCGCAGTTCGTGAGTAGGTTCGATTCGTGCTCTGAGATCATCAAAGCTCACCGGCCAGGTCCCATCGATATACTTGTTGCTGAATACGTGTTTCAAGCCCTCAATCCCTCTGCCGAATCCGTCGACGACAATTCGCGTGTCATCCCGGAATATTGGGTCGAAAAAGGGAAAGCCGACAATGTGATCCCAATGAATATGGGTAATCAGCAAACAGAGGTCCAGGGGCTCCGACCTCTCGAGCAGCGCTGTGCCGAGTCGCCGGATACCGGTTCCCGAATCAATGATGACCGTGCGGCCGGAAGATAATGTGATCTCTAAGCAAGTCGTGTTGCCGCCGTAAATCAGGGTGTCTGGTCCAGGTGATGCAATGGACCCCCTGGTACCCCAAAACGTAATCTGCATGGCATTCTCTTGTGACCGAACGGACTTGTTGTTAAATATTCTTAGCTTAGCAGGGAAATCCTTCGACGTCATCAAAAATCTCCAATCGGCCTGCCACCCGGTTGTTATGCGCGCCTTAGCCTATCTTAATTGCTGTCGATTCTGTGGAGCATGGCGAATTGATACAGGTGGGCCTGTCAAATGCCCCCTGCTGAGAGACGGGGGAGTGACTGCAGTCCTGCGGGGGACGTTCCAGGTACGTTGTCCTCCATAAGAGGTATGCTCGACGGAGAAGGAAAGCAATGGAAAATAAATCCGTTGGCGAATGTTGAGATGATTGAGCGCACGAAGGAATCGGGTTAAACTTGACCACGCTTTCCGACCGGCTTAATGTCAAGTAACGTGGCCATATCTGAGTCTCGAGACGTCGCACGCGGATTGGCCGGCCTGCTGTGGAGCTTGCCTGAGCTATGACGGCGTCCGGACACAAATCTACGCAGGTCCGCGAAGGAGTAATGTTTAATTCCATAGAATCACTGGAAAAAAGTCTCTTGAACGAGCGGTACATTCCCGAGCGCTCTCTCGCCACAGTGCTCTATCTGGCCTGGTCGCTCAAGAAGCCCCTTTTCCTGGAGGGTGAGCCGGGGGTCGGTAAGACCGAGACCGCGGTGGTCATGGCAAAGGTCCTGAAGACGGATCTCATCCGTCTCCAATGCTACGAGGGACTCGACGCGAACCACGCGCTCTACGAGTGGAACTACCCTCGTCAGATCCTTGCCATCAAGCTGGGAGAAGAATGCGGCACCGACCGGGAATTGGTGAGCAAGACCATCTTCACCGAGGATTTCCTTATCAAGAGACCTCTCCTGGAGGCAATCCTTTCGGCCGGGGAGCGGGAGCCCGTCCTCCTGATTGATGAGATAGACCGGTCCGACGAGGAGTTTGAGGCGCTATTGCTTGAAGTGCTCTCAGACTTCCAGATATCCATTCCGGAGATTGGGACGTTACAAGCCCGCCGCCGTCCCCTGGTCATTCTCACTTCGAACCGCACCAGAGATATACACGATGCGCTCAAGCGGCGATGCCTCTACCATTGGATAGATTATCCGGATTTGGAAAAGGAACGGGAAATCATTGCAACACGAGTTCCGGACATTTCGCAAAATCTGGCTAAGGAAATAGCCCTCTTCATGAAACGTCTCCGTGAGGAAGACCTTGTCAAGAAGCCGGGACTGGCGGAAACCCTTGACTGGGCATCGGCGCTCCTTACTCTCGATAGGACAGCCCTTGACCAAGAGACCGTGGGGGAGACCCTCGGCTGTATTCTGAAATACAAAGAGGACATTGCTCACTTCCAGCGAAGGTGGATGCAGCAGGGGTTCAGAGATTCTCTGCTGACCGAAATAGTGGAGAAGATGTGTTGATGATGTCCGGCCAACACCCCAAGGACATCAGCCCAAGAGGGACAAGCCGAATTCAGGCGGGCAGGGAGAGAGAATCAGACCGGAACTCCGGCTCGGTTTTGCAGGATTCCATGGCCGGTGCGGTGATATCGTTCGGCCGCCTGCTGAAGGAGCATGGTTTTGCGGTATCAACGCCGTCGATGATGGATGCTTTGTCCGGCATAACAAGTATCGGGCTGGAGAGCGTCCGGGATTTCCATACCTTGCTCGGCGCGACATTCATGAGCCGATCGGAAGAAAGAGCTCTGTTCGATAGGCTCTTCCAGGAATTCTGGCTGAAAGGAAATGCCGTGGGGACCGAGGCACAGGGTGCAGCGGTAGAGCCTGACGCTTCCACATTGCCTGAAGATACGGCCGATTTCGGCCTCACCGCCGCCTTCGCTGAAACCGCGGCCTCTGTCTCGGAAGAGGAGGAAGCCTGGGGATCCAGGCCCTATGTCATCTATTCTCCTCAGGAACGGCTCAGAGACACAGACTTCAGAGATATTCCGAGAGAGGCGGATCGCGAAACGGCACGGCTGATTCGCGAGATTCTCTCACCCCTGCTGAGGAGGATCGGAACTAGACGGCACCCGGCATCTTCAGGCATGTCTCCAGACTTTCGGAGGGTGCTGCGGAAGAATCTGCGCTATGGCGGAGAGCTCTTGGAGATTCCCCGGCTCAGGCGCAAGCTGAGAATCAAGAGACTCGTCTTTCTCTGCGATGTCAGCGGATCGATGAATCCATACCTGAGATTCATGCTCCGCTTCATAAAGGAATTGCAGGATCTTCCCACGCGTGTGGAAACCTTTGTTTTTGCCACCCGATTGACGAGGGTCACCCACTTGCTGCTTCGACTACCATTCGGCCGGGCGATGAATGAGGTGGCACGAAAGGTGCGGGACTGGTCCGGGGGCACGCGCATCGGCTCGTGTTTGTACCGATTTACAAGCGAGTACGGCGACGCCATGTTGAGACCTTCCACGGTGCTACTGATCCATTCGGACGGTTGGGACAGGGGCGACATTGAATTGCTGGAACGGGAAATGGAAAGGATCCACAGGAGAGTTTACCGGGTGCTCTGGATCAATCCGCTCCTGGGTGGCCCTTCCTATGAGCCGACCTGCCGAGGGATGACTGCGTCGTTGCCCTACATTGATTCGTTCCTTCCAGGGCATAGTATTGCCGGTCTGGAGAGAGTGGCGGGAACCTTGAGGGGACTATTCTGAAAATTCTTGGACCCAGGCCAGCCCATTTCGTGTTAAAGTGCCGCCTATCCATTACACTCATGGGCTCGGAAAGTGCTGGAATGCAGGCTCCGGGCGTGGAATTTCACGAGTTAATGGGTAGGAAATACGGGGGGGATAGGTCTCTGGTTTCAAAGTTTTTAGTTGAGGAGTGAGAATTAAGTACACTCCCTGGAGAGCGCGTGCAGTTGGGG
>JARRRG010000290.1:0-4275 GCA_037380965.1 Deltaproteobacteria bacterium | reverse complement strand
CCTTTCATAGATGACATTGGGAGTAACCGTGGTTCGGCAGGCTTAAGGAAATGCTTTGGCGGACCATACGAGGCTTCAGCTCTCCCCCTGCTTCTGGCATTGCCCTGCAGTATTCCCAGGACAGTCTGCTACCAGACGGTGATTGACCTTGACCGTGGAACGCGACGGGGAGTATGGTGAGACTTGAAAAGAAATCAGCCAAAGTGGCACAATTGGCGGGGTCGGGCTCTTCGAACCATCATAATAGATTCTTGCCGGTCTGTCTGTGATGTCGAGCGAGCTTCATCGATCAGTAGGAGGCTCGAAAATCATGCCGGACAAGAGAGCCTTGATCACGGGGATTACGGGTCAGGACGGGGCGTATCTCGTTGAATTTCTCCTTGGGAAGGGCTACACCGTTTGTGGAATCAAGCGGCGCAGTTCACTGTTGAATACCCAGCGCATTGACCATTTGTATCAGGATCCCCATGAAAAGGACCTCCGTTTCATCCTCGAATACGGTGACATGACCGATTCCACGAACCTGATTCGGATCATCCAGAATTTTCAACCCACGGAAATCTATAATCTCGCTGCCCAGAGCCATGTCCGGGTATCCTTCGAGACGCCTGAGTACACGGCAAATGCCGATGCACTGGGCACCCTGCGATTACTTGAGGCGATTCGCATATTGGGCCTTTCGGAGAGGGTCCGTTTTTACCAGGCTTCAACGAGCGAGCTCTACGGGCTCGTTACCGAAACGCCTCAACGGGAAGTCACTCCGTTCTATCCGAGAAGTCCCTATGGGGTAGCCAAGCTGTACGGGTACTGGATTGCGCTGAATTACCGCGAGGCGTACCACATCTTTGCATCCAACGGGATACTGTTCAATCACGAATCCCCCATTCGGGGGGAGACCTTCGTCACGAGGAAGATCACCCGGGCGGCAGCCCGTATCAAGCTCGAGTTGCAACAGAAGCTCTACCTCGGCAACCTGAACGCGATGAGAGACTGGGGGTATGCGGGGGATTATGTTGAGGCCATGTGGCTGATTCTCCAGCATCATGAGCCGGACGACTTTGTCATTGCGACCGGCGAGTCTCATTCGGTGCGGGAATTTGTGGAGCGAGCCTTTGCCGAGGTGGGCATCGGCATCGAGTGGGAAGGCAGCGGTATCGATGAACGGGGAATCGATCGTGAGACCGGCCGGACACTGGTGGAGATAGACCCTCGCTATTTCAGACCCACCGAAGTTGAGAGATTAGAGGGGGATGCTTCAAAGGCTGCCGAGCTCTTGGGATGGAAGCCGCGGGTGAGGTTCGAGGAGTTGGTCAAGCGCATGGTGGTGGCCGATCTGAGGGAAGCTGAGAAAGAGGAGCTCTGTCAGAGAGCGGGGTTTCAATGATGGAGCCGGACGGACGACCCTCCAGGATCTATGTGGCAGGTGCCACCGGAATGGTGGGTTCCGCGATCGTCAGACGCCTTCGGCAAGACGGATACCCCCTGGTGGGGGATCGGATTCCCCGTGTGGACCTTCGCGATCAGAAGGCAGCTCATCAATTGCTTGGGGAGCTCACACCGGATTGGGTGTTTGTCGCGGCCGCGCATGTGGGAGGAATTGACGCGAACAACACGTACCCCGCGGATTTTATTTATGACAACCTCATGATCCAGACCAACGTGATCCATGCTTCCTATGAAGCAGGGGTGGGAAAGCTCCTCTTCCTTGGCAGCTCATGCATCTATCCCCGGCTGGCCCCTCAGCCGATGAAGGAGGAGCATCTGCTCAGCGGCTATCTGGAACCGACCAATGAACCCTACGCGATTGCAAAGATCGCGGGCATCATCACTGCCCGTTCGTACAACCGACAGTATGGCACCCATTTCATCTCGGTCATGCCGACCAACCTGTACGGCCCCCGTGACAACTTCAATCTGAAGACGTCCCATGTGGTGCCAGCCCTGATGAGAAGAATGCACGAGGCCAAAAACGCGGACGCGGCGTATGTGGAAGTGTGGGGCAGCGGGCGGCCGCGCCGGGAATTTCTCCACGTTGACGATCTCGCGGACGCGTGCCTCTTTCTCATGGAAGCATACGATTCAAGCGACCTGATCAATATCGGTACCGGAACCGATATCACCATAGGCGAGCTCGCGCTCATGATGAAAGAGATCGTCGGCTTTTCAGGAGAGATACGCTTCAACCCGGCAATGCCGGATGGCACTCCCCGCAAGCTCCTCGATGTGAGCCGCATGACCGCTCTCGGCTGGCAGGCCTCCACCCCGCTCAGAGAGGGGCTCGCGATGACGTACGAGTGGTTCGTGGCAAACGAAGAGAAGCTCCGGAAGTGAGAACGGAATGTGCCGACATCGACGATGCGGCGTACCTGATCAGAAAGAGATTTTCGTTCAGGGTCGCTCAGGAATGAATCTGCTGGGAATGCGAGCCGCGGCCGAGGATCGGTGAGAGTTTTTCTTGGACCGCGATGAGAATGGTCGGGTCAGGGATTCACAGCGGTTTTCTGAAGACGCGGTAACGTTTGTAAAGTTGAGCGCCACCCTCGGAGCATACCTGATTGATTGACGCGTTGTCCTCGATGGTCCAGCCCAGTTCCGCATGCTGATACGTTTCCTTCTTTTTTCTGAATGCACCCATCACATGGTCAAGGGCCAGCATAAGGAGACCAAGTTTGTGGAACTCCTTTTTCACACCGAAGAGCAACACGCGGCCACCCTTGATTTCCCGGCGATAAATGAGCACCTTCAGGAGGCCGAAGAGGCCAACCTTTCCATTCAGGCGTTTCAGCAGAGGGTTTGGGTCGGGGAGCGCGATCATTGCTCCGACGGGCTCTTCGGCACGGTAGATAAAAAAACAGAAATCGGGGTCGGCCGTTTCGGACAGTTGTCTGGCGGCATTGAGCATTTCGTCATTGGTCATGGGGACGAATCCCCAATTGTCCGACCACGCGTCATCGTAAATCTCTTTGAAGAGCAGCGCTTCTTGATCGAGCCGCTTGAAATCGAAAAGTCTGATGTGAATGCTGTTATTTCCTCTGATCCGTTCAACGAGACGCTTGAATCGATTACTGGGCTCGTCTCCCTGCTCGAGATGGAATGCCAGCAGATCTTTTTCTTTCTCAAAGCCGGATGATTCGGCCAACTTGAGGTAATAAGGGGGGTTATAAGGCATCATTATCACGGGCGGGTACTGGAATCCCTCGATGAGCATCCCCACATCGTAATTCGTTGAGGGATTCAAGGGACCCCTCATGAATGTCATGCCCTTCTGACGGAGCCATTGTTCCGCTGAGCGGAAGAGTGCCTCGGAGACCTCTTCATCCTCAATGCATTCGAAGAATCCCCACGCGCCCATCTTTTCCGAATGGTACTCGTTGTAATTCCCGTCCACTATCGCGGCTATTCTCCCCATGACCTCGCGTCCTCGACGGGCAAGGAACAGGACCCGCTCGGAGAACTTCCAGAACGGATGCTTTCGCGTGTCCAGGAGTTTTCGGACCTCGGTCTTGAGCGGCGGAACCCAGTTGCTGTAGTCCTGGTAAATCTTCCACGGAAAGTCTATAAAGGCTTTCATGTCCGAACGGGTCTGCACCGGGACTATTTCTACTTCGGACATGCCTTTACATTCCTTTCACTTCGAGCGCCACTTCGATCAATCGGTCCGCTCCATGATGTGCCGGCAGTCTCCAGGCACATGAGGTAGCGAGCTGAAACCTCATTTCATCATTCTGGTTCGGGTAAAACCATTCTCATACGGTCCTGATTTCCTGCGGGTCGAAACCTCATGACCTGAAGGCGAGTTCTGCCCGTCTCAACTGGTTCACCGTACTTGCCGTCTTCGTCACTGCCCCCATCCAGCCGGCTCTCCGTCCGACCATGCCATGAGGCAAACTTCATGCTCAAACGGGGTTTTCAGGCCGCAAGATTACAGGAATGTAGCATGAAGAGAGGACCGCGACAAGGTCAAATTGTGCGAGTGGAAGCCGCGTCGCATTGGCCAGCTCTCTTGCGAGTAGCCGGGCGGAAGCTTCCTCGTGGAGAATTCATCCACCCGTTCATCAACCGATGCTACCATTTGGGGGACCGTACCCTCCCTTCCTATACGCACGACCCCCATTCTGACAGCCATCGTATCAGGTCAGCGCGATCTTCCGTTTGAGCATGCATTTGATCGAGCTCCGAGCTCACCGAAGCGTGAAGCCCTCTCCGACCGATTTCGGTACGCAGCGGAAGGCTCGGCCCGCTTGAATCGGATTTACCTACCTGTTCGAGTCGGCC
>JARRRG010000289.1:0-10072 GCA_037380965.1 Deltaproteobacteria bacterium | reverse complement strand
AGAAAAGCGGCCGTACCCATTCATGCACTTCCTCAGTATTCCTCACAAGGCGGGCGGTGCCGGCCCTATGCAATGGTATCGCGAGGAGGTGACCCTCTTTAAGGAAGCCCTGGAAAACGCTTTTGGCGTGGAAATCTCCCCTGAAGCCTTGAATGAAGCCATCGATCTTCATAATGAATCCAGGAGCCTGCTACGGAAATTGTACGAGCTGAGACGGGAAGAAAAGCCTCCCGTTACCGGTGCGGAAAGCCTGAGCATTGTCCTCGCGGCCACCACAACCCCTCGAGATCACTATAATCGATTATTGAGGAACGTATTGGAAGAATTGCAGGCACGGGAAGGGATTTCCGGGCATAGAGCCAGGCTCATGATAGTCGGCAGCGAGTACGACGACCCGGCCTATACCACACTCATGGAAGATCTTGGCGGACTCGTGGTGACCGATGCGCTCTGTTTCGGCAGCAAGTACTTCGCGGAACCGGTAACGACAGAGGAGGACCCGATCATCGGTATCGCCGCATCCTATCTGGATCGTCCCTCTTGCCCCAGAATGAGTGACAGGGTGACTGAACGGGCAGATTTCATAGGAAAAATGATTGAAGAATACAACGTTGACGGAGTCGTGTTTCAGCACATCAGATATTGTGATCTCTGGGGTGGCGAGGCCATCTACGTTGGAAAGCGGCTGCAGGAATTGGGCATCCCACGGCTGTCCCTGGAGAGGGAATACAAGCTCGGGGGTATCGGACAGGTCAAAACCAGAATTCAGGCGTTCCTGGAACGAATAGAAATAGAGCATGAATAAAATGTCCGGCAGGCAGCACCTCTTGTCCACGATTGCGGAGAAACTTGGCTCGTTGCGAGAGCAGGCAGCGGAGGAACATTCCAACCAGGAGTTGGTATATGCCGCTCAAGCGGATTACTTTGCCAAGGCGGCCTCGGCTATGGAACGAGGAGAGCCCATAGCCTGGCTGAATTTTGGGCCTGCTCCGGAACTATTTTGGGCGATGGATATCGTGTGGGATCTAGTCTCTTTCCTGGAGGAGAAAACAAAGCGGAAGCTGGATCTTGATCGGCTTAAAGAGGTAGCGAGCTATTCCAGCAAAGCCCACGAATACATCATCAAGTACAATGAGCTCAGGCAGGCGATCCCGTGTCCCCTCTCGGGCAAGGATCTGCTTGCAGACCGGAGCACCTTCAGAAGAATGGCCGGTACGCCTACACTCGTGGACTACGCAAGGAGCAGATATGAGCTCGCCGAACAGAGAGTGAGTAAGCAACTGGGGACCGTACCTGAAGAAAAGATCAGGCTCATTTGGGTCTACGCCATGCCAAGCGATCTTCGCCTCTATGATTGGCTTGAAGAAGAACTGGGCGCGGTGTCGATAATGGAGATGATGAGCAACTTTGCGATGGCCCCCATAGAAGACCCGTCAGACATTTCCAGTATATTCAGAGGGCTGTCCGGAAAGATAATGAATATGCCCATGGGAAAAGAATGCCGCGGTCCCTGGGAATATTTCGGCGACACTGCCGTTCGAATGTGCAGAGATTACCGGCCTGACGCGGCGGTCTATGCAGGCCACGTTGCATGCAAGAACGCATGGGCGATCTCCAAGCTCATTAAGGATAGGATCGAGGATGAACTGAACCTGCCGGTCCTTCTCTTTGAAGTGGATATTTTCGATCCGCGGATTACTTCACTGGAAGATATGAAAGCGAGGCTTCAGGATTTCTTCGAAATAAGATTGCACAGGTAAGCCGTTCAGACTGGGAGAACCTTATGATTGTAGCGGGTTGCGACGTCGGATCCTTGACCGGAAAAACAGTGATATTGAAGGATCGAGCAATACTGTCACATAGCATTGTTCCGACTGCCGTCAAACCGCAAATCACGGCTGAACATGCCATGAATGAGGCGCTTGGAAAAGCCAAGCTGCAGCTCGAGGAGATCGAATATATTGTGAGCACCGGATATGGCAGGGAGAAGATCCCTTTTGCGAATACGAACGTCACGGAAATAACCTGCCATGGGAAAGGAGCTTACTGGCTCGTACCCACGGGGAGAACAATCATCGATATAGGGGGACAGGACTGCAAAGTAATCCTCCTCGGTGACGACGGCAATATCGTCGATTTCAGGATGAACGATAAATGCGCTGCGGGGACCGGCAGATTCCTTGAAGTCATGGCTAAGGCCTTGGGCCTGGAACTGGACGAGCTCGGAGGGGTATCTTTGCAATCGGAATCCTCGGCCCAGATCACGAGCCAATGCAGCGTGTTCGCTGAATCCGAGGTGGTTACGTTGATGGCAGAAGGCACAGAGCTGCCGGATATTGTAGCCGGTATTCACAAGTCGATTGCCGACCGATTGCTGACCATGGTCAAAGCCTCGAATTCCAGAAAAGAGTTTGTATTGACGGGAGGAGTCGCCAAGAACGCAGGAGTGGTCGAATTCCTCGAGCGCGCATTAGGGAACATAGCCAAAGTTCCTGTGGATCCTCAGATTGTGGGCGCCCTGGGCGCGGCGCTCATAGCACAGGAAAAGCTGGGAAAACGAGTTTCGGATAAATCCCGCTCTGGTCCGCATTGATAGGGAGCCCGCAATGGCACAAATGACCTCACCGGAAAAGGGATGCACCATCGCCGTAAGCGGGAAAGGCGGCAGCGGCAAAACGATGCTCGTAACCATTATTATCAAGCTGCTTACCAGGAACAAGAACCTTCACGTTTTGGCCATCGATGCAGATTCCGCAAGCAGCTTGCCATCCACACTCGGTGTGAAGGCGACAAAGACGGTGGGTGACATTCGACGCCAGATCATAGAAGAGCCGCAGACTCGGGCCATGCTCGAGAATGTTCCCATTCGGACGGTAATGTCGGATTGCCTCGAAGCGGGAGATGGCTTTCACTTGCTGGCTATGGGACGACCCGAAGGGCCCGGCTGCTATTGTTCGGTCAATGACTTGCTGAGATACGGCATAGAACGGCTCTCCAAAGAATTCGATATAACGATTATCGACTGTGAAGCAGGACCCGAGCAGATCAGCAGGAGAGTGGCTCAGGGGGTGGATTTCTTGATCATCGTTTCGGACGCCACCGTCAGGGGCATCCAGGCCGCAGCCCTCATAAAAGCAACGGCGGAAGCCGATGCACGTATGCAAGCTGCTCAAGTTGGGTTAATCATCAACAAATTTAAAGAGGGGAGTAACTCCATCATAGAAAACGCTCGGCAATCCGGTCTTCAGATTCTCGGCTGTATCCCGAGTGATGAAAATGTAACAAGCTACGATCTGGCGGGTGAGCCCTTACTCAACCTTCCGGATAGCTCACCCAGTGTTGTGGCGGTTGGAGAGATAGTGGCGAAGATGGACTTGTGGCGAGACATCGGCTGTAAGGGTAGCCGCGGGCAGGGAGCCGCGGAACCCGAGGTTGCAGCCGACAGCTAAATGCGGCATGTGCTCGTGCGGCTTCCATGAGGCAGGTCGCGCGGTGAGTCTCCTGACAGTCTGGCATTACGAAAGTTGAGGCGAGCCGATAACAACCTGGTTTCGCGACCGCGACTGTCGGCAGCCGGTCACCGGGTCCCGAGGAGATTGACATGGCAACCGAACATCGCGACGAACTGACGGCACTGTTTGTGCAGCACGATTGTGCAGACTACAAGTGGATCGATCCTCGCAATATCATCCTGGGTCAATGGGTTCGGATGAAGTGCCTGTTTGGCTGCCAGAAAATGGGGCGACATGCTTCGTGTCCTCCGAACGTTCCCTCGATTTCAGAATGCCGCGAGTTCTTCAGCGAGTACGAAAGCGGAGCTGTCTTCCACTTTGAGGGGAGATTGGAACGAAAAGAAGATCGGCATGATTGGGCAAGAGAGGTGAATCAACGGCTTATGGGGTTGGAGCGTGACGTTTTTCTCTCAGGTCATGAGAGGGCATTCATGTTGTTCATACACGCGTGCAACATTTGCGAGGATTGTGTGGGAGTGCGGGAAGAGTGTATACACCCGCGAGAGTCCCGGCCTACTCCGGAAGCGCTGGGTGTGGATGTGTACACCACAGTGAGGCGGCTTGGGTATCCGATACAGGTTGTCAGGGATTACACCGACAAGATGAACCGGTACTCTTTTTTGCTGATCGAATAGGCACGCCGCGCCGGCCCTGACGCATCCATGGATCGCCGTTGGAAACCCCGGTTACGCGTGCACCGAGGTTTCCGGGACGGAGGAGATTTCGATCGTGGCGCTTCATCTCATGTTCAAACAATAGCAGACAACGAAAGGTACGGCTTTTTCCTATCGTGAACCAAACGATGCCGCAACGTTCGTTTCGGCTGTGATGCAAACGGCAGGAATCACGGGAAGAGGAGAACCGGTCATGAGGCTCACGGACAAGATAGCCATTGTGACGGGCGCGGCCAGGGGACTGGGAAAAACGTTCGCGACTGCTCTTGCGAGAGAGGGCGCAACGATCATGGCTGTAGATATTGCGGAACCTGAGGATACCATAAGAGAAATCGAATCATTGGGCGGAACCGCGAGAGGTCTGCTGGCCGACGTTTCTCTTGAAGAGGACACCGTCAGGATGGCACGGGAAACGGTCGAGGCCTTTGGGAGGATCGACATACTGGTGAACAATGCCGCGGTCGTTTACGGGCTGGTTCGAAAGCCGTTCCATGAGATCGATGCGAACGAATGGGATAAGGTGATGCTCGTCAACGTCAAAGGCCCCTGGCTTTGTACCAAGGCCGTATTCCCTTACATGAAGGAGCAAGGAAGAGGAAAGATCATCAACCTTTCCTCGGAGACCTTCTTCACCGGGTCCCACGGTTTTATCCACTACGTGACCTCGAAAGGAGCAATAGTTGGGCTGACGCGATCCCTTGCCATTGAATTGGGACCCCACAACATTACCATCAATGCCCTGGCTCCGGGATTCACGGATTCCGAGGCCAGTCGGTCGATCGCTGATGTCACCAAATACGATGTCTCGCGAACTCCCATGGGGCGGTTGCAGCAGCCCGAGGATCTCGTTGGGGCGCTTATCTTCCTTGCATCTGATGCCAGCGATTTCGTCACGCGCGCCGCCTGGCTCGGAAGTCGGAGCTCTTCGGTCGGTTTTCGCCTGGCGGAGCAGGGTGCCGTGGCGATACCCGGAGGTGGGTTGAGTTGTTGAAGGATCTTGATCCGGAATGCCCCTGGTGGGCTGAAGATAGGCAAGAAGAGATGGAGCAGGCTTTTCGGCTGGAATGGAGGCGATTCTCTTGCCGGCAGACGGTACGTGAAACGGAGACGCTGCCGGGAGATCGCTCCGGTATGTCGCAGGATTTCCTGAAGGAGGGGTAGATGGGCACAGAGAAACTACTCTTCTGGTTTGAAGAGATGGGGGAGGAGCACAATGACCTCGTGGGGAAGAAGTGTGCCAATCTTGGTCGAATGACCCAACTGGGCCTGGAGGTACCGCCGGGTTTTGCAATATCGATCGCTATGTACCACAAATTCCTTCGCGAAACAGGCGCTGGTGAGGAAATGTCCCGTTATGCGGCGAGCTTTAGCGATCTGAAAGGGCAAGGCATCCGCGTTCTCGAGGAGATCAGTCGAACGATCCAGAGCATGATTTCAACAGATGAGCTGCCCGCCGCGGTAACAGCTCCCATATGCGACTATTACCATGAGCTTTGTGAGAAGGTGGGCATTCCCAACACCCCGATCTCGGTTCGATCCGCGGGAACGGAAAGCAGGCCGGGACTGTTTGAAACGTATCTCAATGTCAGGGGCACGGACGATCTCCTGGACAAGGTACAGAAGGTTTGGGCAAGTGCTTACACGACCAGGGCCGTGGCCTTCAGAATAAACAAAGGCCTTCCGTTGCTCGGAGATGAATTGGGGATTGCCGTCCCCAAGATGGTCAATTCGCGCTCGTCGGGAATCTGTTTTACCGCGGATCCGGTCACCGGTGACAACACAAAGATCATTCTCGAAGCAAATTGGGGACTGGGAGAAGGTGTGGTCAGTGGGGCGGAGAGCGTCGATGGATTCGTGGTAAACAAGGAATCTTTGGAAATCGAACGCATACAGGTGGGCAAGAAGGCCACATGCGTGGTGAATGTGGAAACAGGGGCTGCATGGGCTGACGTACCAGAGGAAATGCAGGGCGTCTCCTGCATAAGTAGTGAGGAAGTGGTCGAAATCGCCAGGGTCGCCAAATCGGTAGAGGAGAGATTGGGACGTGCCCAGGACATGGAATGGGCCATCGATCAGGACCTCCCATTCCCCGGGAATATCTTTTGGCTTCAGACGCGGCCCGCTAAAGTCCAAGCCAAGAAGTCTTCATCCGTTACCGATCGGATCGTCAATATGATCTCCAAGAGATTCTGAGTAATCAGGAAGTTCATTCCGGGAGGTAAAAAGCGATGTCGTCACATCTTCCATAAGAATGATCAACGAAACGGAACGAGGAATGATGCCATGTCAAACAACGGTGTTCTCGTATGCGGAGAGACCAGAGAGGGCGCTGTCGATGAACGAACGCTCGAATTGGTGGGAGCCGGCAAAGGGCTCGCTTCAGAGCTGGGGGTAGAGCTTTCAGTCGCTCTTCTGGGTGACAATATCAGCGACGCGGCTGATGACATAAGCTTCTTTGGTGTAGACAAGGTATACAAATTGGCACATCCCCTCTTGGGAGCCTTCTCGCCCGAGATCTGGGCCGGCGCCTTAGCATCTCTCTGTAAACAGATAACCCCCAATATTCTCATCATGCCCCATTCGTCACCCTGGATGGACGTCGGGCCGAGATTGGCCTTCAGGCTCGATTCTGTTCTCACAACGGACTGTGTCCATCTGGAGATCGATCAGGCGGACAGTCTCCTGCTGAGAACAAAACCGGTCTATGGAGGAAGCGCGCTCGCGGTATTCAAATATGACAAATTTCCGCAGCTCGCTACCGTGCGGCGAAATGAAGAAGCCGTGGCCCTCGACAAAGCGACTGTCATCCTAGCCGGAGGGAGGGGAATTGGCGGTTCGGAGGGGTTCGAGGAGCTCGAAAACCTGGTGAATTCGTTCAAGCAATCATTTGATGAAGTCATGATCGGTTGCAGCAGGCCTGTTGTGGATTCAGGCTGGCTTCCCTCGAGTCACCAGATCGGCCTTTCCGGTGCAATGGTTCAGCCCGATCTCTATGTGGCAGTTGGAATATCGGGAGCTGTCCAACACCTCGCCGGCATGGCGCGATCGAGGAAAATTGTGGCCGTGAATACTGACGTAAACAGCAACATATTCGCGGTGGCCGACTACGGCGTGGTGGATGATTACAAGAAAGTCATTCCCGCACTTAAAACCAAATGGGAGGAGCTGGCCCGTGAAAGGGATAAAGATCGTAGTGTGCGTAAAACAAATTCCTGATCCGGAAGCCCCATTGGGTGCCGCGAAGGTCGATTCCGACGGGAAACGGATGGATGTCTCCGCTCTCCGGCAGGTCATCAACCCCTTTGACGAAAATGCCGTGGAGGCGGCCCTTCGAATCAAGGACGAATGGGGCGGTCAGGTGACCGTGTTGAGCATGGGGCACAAACTTGATGCTTCCGTATTGAGGAAGGTCCTGGCCGTAGGCGCGGACAGATTAATCCTGTTGGATGACCCGTGCTTCGAGGACCTTGACACCAATTCCACGGCCCATGCGCTCTCTTTGGCGATCAACAAACTGGGGGAATATGACCTGGTGATTACCGGCAGACAGGCGGGAGACTGGGATTCCGGCCAGACAGGGATTGTCCTTGGGGAAATCCTGGGAGTTGCGACGGTTCATCTGGCTCGCAAGGTCAAGATCGAGGACCGCCATGCGATCGTGCAGAAAATTGTTCCCGGCGGATACGAGGTCGGAGGACTACGGTTCCCTTACATGAAGATGATATTGCTCAGCCGCAGACAGCGGTTAGTGACCTGTAAGGCGGAGCATATCGAACTGCGCTCGGAAAACATACAAAAAATGGGAATCGTGTACTTGATGCCGCCTCCGGACCTGAGGAGACAGTGCACGTTCGTAGAAGGTACTTCTCCCGAAGAAAAGGGTCAGAATCTGGCCATAATTCTGAACAGAGAATTTGGCTGAGTCTCTGATAGGAACAAGATGCCAATACGTGTGGGGGGCTCCCATCAATCGGGAAAACTGTCAGACTACATTGATTCGCATCACGGAAGAGGAGTCACGAAATGTACCAAAAGGCGTATGACGCGGTGATTTTTGGAGGCGGACATCACGGGACAATCATGGCTACATATTTGGCCAAGGCGGGAATGAGTGTGGGCGTGTTTGAACGGACGGATCGCCTCGGTGGAGGAGCGGTGACCGAAGTCGGACCGGTCCCCGGATTCAAACAGGATTTCTGTGCCCACTTTACCCGCTTTTATGGGCATCCTGCCTATCATGATTTCAACCTGTACGATGAGGGGCTCCGCTATGTCGTCCCGGAAACGGGTACCGGCATACTCTTCGACGATGGCAGCCACTTCCTTGGTTATCCTGCATGGGTATTAGCGGATCCCAAAAACGGCACCGTCGAGTATTCTCAGGAGAACGTGGAAAAGACCTACAACAACATAGCCCTGTTCTCCAAAACCGACGCGGAGACGTACCGGGACCTCACCATGAAATGCAAAGAAAAGTGGGGACCCGCGTTCAATCAGCAGCGCTACTCCGAGCCTCTTGCCTGGGGAGCCCCCGGCCCTTTGGAAAAATTGTGCGACGATCCCGACAGCGGATTGGAACATGTCATGAGATATATGACCGTGAAACAACTCGCACGATATTTCTTTGAGAGTCCGGAGCTGAGGATTCTCTTCATCCGGAATGCCATTACAAGTTGTTGCTGTCAGATGGACGACGTGATGGGACTCCAGGGCATGTTCGGCACACTCACGATCTGCCTTTCATGGTCCCCGCCCTCTATCGCTATCGGGGGAACCGAGGCCATCACGAACGCGCTCGTATCAGCAGGAAAAAAGATGGGGGTGGAATATTACACGGATCTGCCGGTGAGCAAGATCAATGTGGAAAACGGGACCGCCCGGGGAATCACGTTAGAGAATGGCGACAAAATAACCGCCCGGCGAGTGGTGGTAGCCGACGTGGGAATACCCCAGTTGATGCATCGGCTCCTGGGTGGAGACTATGTGACCGAGAGAACGAAGCGCCTGATGAATGCCACCCTGTTCGATCGATCTCAGGTCCTGTGGGGTCATCTGGCGGTGCACGAGCTTCCCAACTATACCGGATCCGACACCGAGCCGGATCTGAATCGTACGTATCGACTCTACCTGGCCCCCAAGGATGTCGGTTACTTCGAGGACAAATATTGGCATGAAGCGTGTCTCATGGGCTTTCCATCTCAGCTCAATATACTGGCGACTCCGGACAGCATTTGGGATCCATCCCGCGCCGCGGAAGGCAAGCACAATCTCTGGATAGAAGAAGTCACCTGTCCCTTGAGGTACTTCAGCTACAAGGAATGGCGCGAGCTGAGAGACGAGTTTGTCAACAACCCCCTGCAGCCCACCTGGGAGGAATTTGCTCCGAATATGACAAAGGAGAACATCATCGGGACGCGCATATACACTCCCATGGACCTCTTTGAAACGCATCCGGATATGATCGAGGGGAGTTTCACCCGTCAGGCCCATATCGCTTCGCAGACGCAATCGTTCCGTGGCTTGCCGGAGCTGGCGGACTATCGAACTCCCGTCAAGAACCTCTACGCGTGCGAATCGTCCCTCCAGGGAGGTCAGGGGATCGCCCGGGGTTCCAGCTATCAAGCGTATCGATCCATAGCGGAAGACATAGGGTTGCCCCGGGTCTGGGAAAAATGGGGCTATTGACCTTCAGCGTAACCTGTGCTCCCCGCTCGGCCGGACGCGCGGGAGCATGCTCGAAACGATGAAAACCGGTCAGCGACAGAAGATGGACGCAACGGATCGTACCGTCATGTCCCCGGCTTCATGGCAAGAGACTCGACCGGGGGAGGTGCTGCAATCACTTCATGCATCTTGTCCGCCGCCAGTGGAAATGGTAGGATGCGT
>JARRRG010000288.1:0-7110 GCA_037380965.1 Deltaproteobacteria bacterium | reverse complement strand
GCCCGCGCTGACTGGATTCCAACTGGCCCTCAAGCGGGCAAGCCGGTAAGGCGACCAGCGACTTTCGGCTGCGGCTCTCCATGGGATGGCGCGCATGTGCCATCATCTCGGACGCGAGAATGACGCGCTCATCTACCTCCGGCGTTCGATCAAAATTAATCGCAAGGTAAAGAACGCGCGTGCCCGGAGTCTCGACTTCCTCCTTGCCGCTCGCGTTCTCATGGCCCAATCGCGCAACTCACTGGCCGTAAAATCCTTTGAAGAATCCTTAAAGCTCCTTCCCGATTCCGAAGCGGAGAAAAAGCCCCGGCTCCTGGAAGATATGGCAACGTGCATGCTCAGGCTCAATAGGCATTCGGGAGCCCTGGATACCTACGGAAAGCTGCTCGCGCTCTTCAAAAAGGAAGGCAAAAAAGAGGAATCCGCTCGGATACATCTGATGATCGGTGAGCTCCAGATTTCCCGCTCTGATTACCGCGCCGCGCGGGCCAACTTCAAGAAGGCGGAGAGCATTTACCGGGCGCTCAAGCTCCAAAAAGAATTGGGCGAGACCCTGCTCAGGCTCGCGTACCTCGACAATGTGGGTGGAGACCTCCAAGCCGGTCTCAAAGCTATGGCCGAAGCCCGGTCGCTCCTGTCGGGCGACAGTCGAACCGATGTTGATGCCTTGCCCCTTCTGGTGAAAGGTCTCAACGAGCAAAACGAAGGACGGATGGTACAGGCCATCAGCAGTCTTACCCGGGCCCTGAACCAATACCGGCAGACCGGTGACAGGATTATGAGTGCTCGCGTTCAACTCGCTCTGGCCAAGGCGGAAAGCGATCGCTCTCGGATGCAGCCGGCCCTTGAGCAGGGGGGCAGGGCCCTCAAGGAATTCAGGATATTGTCCGAGTCCGGCGGCGAGGCGAGAGCCTTGCACGTCATCGCCACGGTCTACTTCAAACAGGGCTTCGTGCAAAAATCTCTCGAATATGCGCAGGAGTCCCTTGCCATTGCTCGCAAGATCCAGGATCGAGTCAGCGCGACCCAGGCCCGGGTCCTGCTTGCCGAGATCCACGGCGGACTGGGAGACGTGCAATTCGCATGGAAACTCCTGAAAGAAGCGATGGCGGACACCGCGGGCGATACGAACCCCCGCATCAGGGGCCGCGTTCGTCTTGCAGTAGCCCGTTTCCGGTTGACCAAAGAGTCCTCGAATAAGGCCCTTCAGGAGGCTGAGCTGGCGCGAAAAGACTTCGTCGCTGTCAAGGATCGCAGAGGCATCGCAGACTGTAACCATTTCATGGGTCTGGTTTATGAGCTTCGCGGCGACAAGAAAAGGGCATACGACCTTTTCCAGCAGGCCCTGAAAGAGCATCGAGCCATGTGGGATCGGTACGGCGAGGGCAAGGACCTCACCGCACTGGGTGTCCATCACAAGAACCTCGGCGATCATGACAAGGCATTGACCTGTTTCGAGGCAGCCCTGGACCTCCAGAAACGGATCGGCGACCGGCGAGGCTATGCGGCAACCATGGCAAATATTGGGCTGGTGCTGAAGTACCGGAATCGGATACCGGACGCGCTCAGCAAGCTCGAACAGTCCCTCAAGATCTACCGGGAGCTGTGCGATAAGAAGGGTGAGGCTGACATTCTCACGAACCTGGGAAATGTCCACGCGGCAGGACGAGCCTACTCCGCGGCCCTGAAAAAACTGAATGACGCGCTCGCACTCCACCGGGAAATCCATGACGTCCGCGGAGTCGCGACCGACCTGGGGAGTATAGGTCGACTCTATCTCGTTCAAGCTGATTTGGAGAACGCGGACCATTATTTGCAAGAGGCTGCAAAAGTCAACGCGCGCATAAGCAATCCCCGCGGACAAGTGGCTATCTTGGCCGAGCAGGCGATGTTCGAGCGGGCAAAGAAAGATCCCTCGAAGGCCCTCTCCCTCCTCCACCGGGCCTTGAAGCTGGCTCAGAAAACCGGAGACATGCGCGCCGTCTCATCGATCAACCTGAAGATGGCCGCGGTTTTTCAGGACTCCGCCAATTACCCCAAAGCCCTCGCGCTCCTCCAGAAAAGCCTCGCCGCAATGAAGGAGCGGGGCGACCGACGGGGTGAGCTGTGGGCACTGGGAGAGCTCGGTGTCATAGAGGTCAAGACCGAGAACTACGAGAGTGCGCTCGAGCACCTGCAGCGGGCCCTTGAGCTCCGAACGGAACTGGGACTGCCTGCCTCCCAGTCACGCGATCTGGACTTTTATCTCGGTGAAATCTATGAAGGCTTCAAAGACTACGAACGCGCGCTCGAACACTACCACAAAGCGCTGGCCACGGCCCAGATCACCGGGACAGACAGTATGCTGGGCCGTATCTATGACCGCATCGGGAAGATCTATTATCAAATCGAAGAGTACGCGAAGGCAAAAGAGTTCTTCGAGGACGCGCTGAGGGTCCACACGGAGACCAAGAACCTGGCTATGCAGAAGAGTGAGCTGATCCGATTGGGCGATATTTCCAGCAAGCTCGGCGATTCGGAACGGGCCCTGAAATACCAGCTCAAAGCATTGAACCTCACCAGAGAGACCGACGACAAAAAGACCGAAGCGAGGATCTTGACCCGCATCGGGACTCTCTATCAGATGCTCGGCCGTCCCCGTTTAGCCCTCGAATATTACCAGGAGGCACGAGGCAAACGATCCGAGCTGGGTGACCGGCGGGGAGTTAACGAGAACCTCCTTCAGATAGCGCTGGTCACCTCGATCCTCGGGAATTTCGACTCCGCGGTAGCCAACCTCAAGCAAGCGTTCGAAATATCCCACTGCTCCGAGGACCGGAGTATGTGGAATCATACCGAATGGCCATCACCATCCTGGAAGCGAGAGAGGCTGACATCCTCGAAGAGTCGGACGATGATGAGTTCATTTTCGGCGGTAAAACAGCCGTGTTCGAGACCACGCTCAAGATGCTCATGCGCCTAGCCCGCAAAGACCCCGAGGGCGCTTACGACAACCAGGCGCTCAGGATCGTCGAGAAGCTCAAGGCCGCTTCATTTGAGAACAGCCTTTTCCGAACCAATGTCGAGAACTTCTTTGATCTCCCCAAGGAATTGCTCATTAAAGAGAAGAGCCTGAAACTCGGCTTGAGAAAATTGAACAACCGCATTGCCGCGCAACTCTCGAGCGCCAAACCTGACCAACGCCAGATAGAGAAGTTGATCCGGGAACGTCGCGCACGAGAGAAGGTCTTTATGAAACTCAAGGAGCGCTTGATCAAGGAATATCCGGCATACGCCGCGCTCCGCTATCCCTCCTCCGTTTCGGTGCACCGCTTGCAGAAAGAGATTATTCGTCCGGACGAGGCAATCCTCGAATATATGGTCACCCGGAGTCATACCTATGTGTTCGCCATCGACCGGCAGCGGTTTTATACTTATTCGATAGACTATTCGCTCAAGAAACTCCGCAGAGACGTGCAATCACTCGTCCGGCCGCTCTATGGAGCCGAAGCGCAGGAGAGCTGGGATCCTTCGATCGCGTACCGGCTCTATGCCAATATCATCAAGCCCGTCGAGCACTTCATCGCCGGAAAGAAGGCAGTGGTGATCATTCCCCACGGCCCCCTGTCATCTCTCCCCTTCGAGATCCTGGTGACTTCGACCGCCCATTCAGCAAAGCGCTTCTGGTCGGCAACGGATCGTCCCCATTATCTCGTCGAGAAATATGCATTCTGTTATGCCCCCTCTGCTTCCATGTTGTCCTACCTGCGAGAGAGAAAGAGACAGAGAAAGCCCGGCTGGAACCTGGTGGCTTTTGGGGACGCGGTCTACACGAGCGGTGGTGAGAAACGGGAGCTCAATCCCGGAGCGGAAAAACTCCTTTCAGCGTTCAACGGACTCGGGACCCAGACTCGCAATCAAAATCTCCGCCCTCTGCCGGGCGCGCGCAAGGAGATCGCCGAAATTGCCAAAATCATGGGCGGGCCGGTTCAGACCTACTTCGGCGCGGAGGCGACGGAAACGCTGTTCAAGAAAGCCGATTTGGGCCGGTATGGATATATCCATCTCGCCACCCACGGACTCCTTCTCAATGGCGCGGCCAAGCTGTGGCGGCAACCTGCAATTGTTTTCTCACTCGTCGGAGACAAGGAGAACGACGGCTTCCTTCAGCTCGGCGAAGTCTTCGGACTCAAGCTCAACGCGGACCTCGTGGTTCTCTCTTCCTGTCTGTCGCCCGGCAAACCTCGGCCGGGGAATCTCAGCGGCCTGCTCGGACTTTCCCGGGCCTTCCTCTTTGCCGGCGCGGATTCGGTCATTCTGAGCATGTGGCCGGTGAATGACGAGAGTACCGCGACTCTCTTCATCAATATGTACAAAAAATTACAGAATGTTTCGAAAGCCGAGGCCCTTCGCCAGGCCAAGCTCGCGCTCCTCAATAATCGGGCCACGAGCCATCCTTATTATTGGGCGCCCTTTGTCCTGGTGGGAAAGTGGAATGTGACGTTCCGCCCGGGATTCAACAAGATTGATCCAAAGAAGATGCGCTTCAAGGGCCTCTCCACCTGGCGGAAATTCTTCAGCATGTGAGGCCGGTCATCCAGGGACCGTCCGCGCCTTGCACGTGGCTGCTCACCACAGATTCAAGCACGCGGGATGGATCAGCCTCACGTGGCTGTCCCTGTGCAGGGTTCATGCAACAGGATTTCGCCAGCCATGACGGTCCCCTCACACGCGACCTGCGGTTGGCTTGAACCCCGTGCACCTCAATCCGACCATACCTTCGAGAGCCCCTATAAGTGTTGTGCCCTCGCCCGTGATTGTGTACCATCGGTCCGGTTATGCCGCCCACGGGCCTGAGATTGGGGAATCGATTGAAGATCGCTGTAGCAGTCATCGTTGCGATCCTGGTCCTCCCGGGAACGCTTCAGGCCAAGAGCTGCCGCGCCATGCGCAAAGAGCTCGCCGAATTGAGACGGGAGTACCATGAGTACGCCAACAGCGGTCGCGAGGCGGCTGAACCGGTCACCTTCGAGAAATTGGCCGAGATGCTCGACAAGATCATTGAGCTGAAGAGGGGCATGAGGGAGTCGAATTGTAAGATTCCCCCGAGAGAAAAAGATATCCAGCGCAAGCCGTGACGGGCCAATCCAATTGTTCCGGGCCAATGACCGATCGCGGCCGGTGTTCACGTGCTTTCAAGGAGAACGCGCATGGTGGATGAAGAGATCCGGAGAGCAGCCCGGTTGATCCGTGATGCTGAAAGAATCGTCGTCTTTACTGGTGCGGGAATCTCCACGGAATCGGGTATTCCCGATTTCCGCTCACCCGGCGGAATCTGGTCGAGATACAATGCCGAAGATCTGACGTACCAAAGATTCCTGTCCCATGAAAAGTACCGGAAGCTCTACTGGGAGTACGACCGGGCCAGATATCCCGCAATGAAAGCCGCCCGTCCGAACGCGGCCCACGAGGCAGTGGTGGAGATAGAAAAGAGTGGTCGGATGGCCGCGCTGATCACTCAAAATATTGACGGGCTTCATCGGACCGCGGGGAGTGATCCCGAAAGGATGTACGAGCTCCACGGTACGGTCATGGAAGTCTCGTGTCTCAACTGTAACGCGCGGTGGCCCAGGGAGGAGATTACCGAACGAATGGATCGAGAGGGAATCGACGTGCCCTATTGCGAGCATTGCGGCGGACCTCTGAAAACCGCCACCATCGCGTTCGGACAATCGCTCGTTCCTGAAGTGCTTGAGGGATCGTTTCACCATGCCCGCAATTGCGACCTGTTCCTGACGATCGGTTCCTCACTCGTGGTTCAGCCCGCGAACATGCTCCCCGTGCAGGCAAAACAAGCCGGCGCGCATCTGATACTTGTCAACCTGTCCGATACGCCCTATGACGGGATTATGGATGTCATACTGAGGGGGAAGGCAGGCCCCACCATGGGGGCCGTGATGTCTGAATTCCGGAGACTATCCGACAGCAAGAGCAATTAACGCTTCGAGAACTGGAAGCTCGCCCGGGCCCCGCGTTTCCCGTACTTTTTTCGTTCCTTGACACGCGAATCCCGCGTTAAAAATCCCGCGGACTTCAGCGCCTGCCGGTGCGTCAGGTCAACCTCGAGAAGCGCACGGCTGATGCCGTGTTTCAAGGCCCCCGCCTGTCCCGAGAGACCGCCGCCGTGCACTCTGACAAACGCATCGAAACGGCCGACGGTTTGGGTGAGCTCGAACGGCTGCATGATAATCATTCGAGAGGTTTGACGTCCAAAGTATTCGTCCAGCGGCCGATCGTTTACGACAATTTTCCCCGTGCCGGCTTTGAGCCACACCCGGGCTATAGCGTTTTTCCGCTTTCCTGTTGCGTAATATTGATCATCGTCCATGGTTGTTCTCCGGGACTAAAACTGGTAGGTCTCTGGCTTCTGAGCCTCGTGAGGATGCGTGTCGCCCGCGTACACCTTCAATTTCCCCAGTTGGGCCCTGCCAAGGCTGTTCTTGGGGAGCATGCCCCTCACCGCGAGACGAAACATCTTCTCCGGCCGTTCCTTGAGCAGCTTGTCGGCCTTGGTGGCCTTCAGCCCCCCGGGATAGTTGCTGTGCCGGTAGTAGACTTTCTGCTGGAGCTTCCTGCCGGTGAGACGCACCTTCGAGGCATTAATAATGATGACGAAGTCCCCCGTGTCATGGTGGGTTGCGAACTGCGGTTTGTGCTTGCCTCTGAGCAAGCGGGCGGTCTCAGCCGCGACTCTCCCCAGGACCTTGTCCTTCGCGTCGATCAGTAACCATTTTCGTTCTACTTCCCCTTTTTTGGGGGTCCAGGTCTTCATAGGGCACCTCGCACGACATGTAAACTTTGATTTTTAGCACCGCTATGGGACCATGTCAAGCCTGATGACCCTGAGGTGGCGGCTCGGTTTGAAAAAAGAGCGCCCAGCCCTCCCGACCTTTATTCGAAGCCGGAACGCCCATCTTGAAGCCCCCGGCGAGTCTGCCTATCCCCTTCAGGATTTCCGCCCCTCTTTCACACCTTCCATCATGTTCACGATACGGTTTTCTTTCCCGGGAAGTCCCTCCCGACCTACTGTACTGAGACCGTGAACTGTTTCAATTCCACGTCGTCACTTTC